>CAYWXW010000023.1:13612-33322 GCA_964462265.1 uncultured Porticoccaceae bacterium
CCAAATTGAAGCCCTTGCCGGTTGCGACAAATTGACCATTAGCCCCGGCCTGCTCGCTGAGCTTGAAGCTGAAAGCGGCATACTAGAACGCAAACTATCAAGTGATAAACTCAACAATAGCACCGAAAAACGTCACTACGGCCCGAGCAACTTCCGCCTCGACATTAATAATGACGCCATGGCCAGTGAAAAACTGGCCGAGGGCATTCGCCTGTTTATCCGCGATCAGGTGGCACTGGAAGATATGCTCACCCCTATTATTAAAGGGCAAACCACATGATTAGCAAAATAAAAACCTTCTTTCAGGACAAGATTTTAAGCCCTGATGCCGCAGGCAAGACTGACACGCCACTGAAAAACATTCACAAAGCCAGTGCCGCGTTGATGGTTGAAGTCATGCTTAGTGACGGCCAGCTGGATAGCAAGGAACAGGAAGGTATTAAGGCGCTGTTAACCAGCACATTTGATTTAACACCCCCAGAGTGCGACGAACTATTTTGTCTGGCCCAGGATGAAGTCAAAGACTCCACTTCGCTCTACGAGTTTACCGGCCAGGTTAATCTGCACTTCTCTGCCGACGATAAATTCGAGCTGATCAAACACATGTGGCATGTTGCACTCATAGATAATGTGCTCGATAAGTACGAAGAGAGCCTGATTCGCCAGGTGGCCGATTTAATCTACCTGCCCCATAGCCAGTTTATTAAAGCCAAGAGCCTGATTAAGAATGAATTGGGCTTACTCAGCTAGACGTCATAACACCTACAAAGGCTCTAACCCTGCTTGCTAACTTCCTCTTCAAGATAGCGAATCAGGTCAATAAACTCCGGCTCACACTCGGGGTTGACCTCAACTAACAGGCGATGGGCTTCCAACACACTGCGCCGAGCTTCGGCTTCATCACTTTTGTCACAGATCAGCTCATCCAGCTGCCCTGCTTTATCACTGCCAGCCGGCGCCTCACGAATAACTGTGAACAGCTCATCGAGGGACATCGCTTCGAGGGTCTTTAAAATACCGGGGTTATCACAAAATAGCAGTGGCACAATGCCGTAGTGACGCTGACTGAGTAGCGCCAGCTTTGTCAATAAACCCAATGTCGTACTATCAACGCCTTGTGTTTCAAGCAGGTCAACCAATACACTTTTTACATTGCGATCACCGAATATGCTTTCCACATAGTGATTAAGCGAGGCACACAAAGTGACCCTGACATCACCGCTCATCCTGATCAGGTAATTACCATTGGTTTGGCCAACAAGAATTTTACCTTTATCCATGCTTTCTGATTACCGTCATCACTGACACATCGTCCGGTGCATTTTCAATCGTATCAATGCCCAGTTCCCGACAGATGGCATCGTGCCCACCTGCTGGCCCAATACGCTGGCAGGCCGCTAATATCGTCTGCTCTTTTTCTTCCATTGAATCGCCACTGACACAGTCAAACAAGCCATCTGAAACAACAAGTAAGGTGAAGTTCTCGGGGAGTGTCATTTCCTCAATGGCCCAGCTAGCGTCTTCAAACAAACCAACCGGTTTACCTTTGCCCGGTAAAAAGGCCACTTTATCTTCAGTAATCACCATCGGCAAAGGGAGTTGCGCACCCATGGCATAGCGCAGTACATGGCGTTCGGTATCAATGGAGCCGGCAAAAATGGTCAAATGCTTGTCGAGTTCCAGTGCCATAATATGCCGATTAACATGCTCTATCAGCCCCTCAGGCGCATTTAACAAGGCAGAGGGATCACCCTCATTGATATGCCGGCGGATGATCTGGCGAATAATGTAACTTAGCATGATGGTGACGAAGGCGGAAGAAGCGCCATGGCCCGACACATCCGCCACATAGAAAAGTAAAAACCGGTCGAAGGCGACGGAGTAACCGACAAAGTCACCACTGAGAAAGAGGGAGGGGACAATTTGATGGGATGCGGTGTATTCACCCAGACTAAGAGGGCCTCGGGGTAGTAGGTTAAGCTGTACCTGGCGGCCAGCCATCTGATCCATGCGCAGAATATTCAGGCTGTCCTGCAACTCTCTATTGGCTCTTTCAAGCTGACCTCGATAGCCCATATTTTGCTGATAAAGATCCTTGAAATCTCCCGCTCGAGCAATGGCTCGAAACATCTCATCTTTATCAAAGGGCTCGATAAGGACATCAATAGCGCCACGGCGAAAGCTTACGGCGATATCCTCTGGGGTGGGGTCGGCAAAAACAACAATTACAGCCAGACCTGAATCTCGACAGCGCTGAGCAAAGTGTTCATCCACCTCGCTCGCATGTTCCTCAGCCTGTATATCGAGCAGCATCAATACGGGAAGGAAGTCGGGAATGGCAGTCAGTGCCTCATCCCGGTTTGCAACACAACGTACCTGCCAGCCTCCCGACTGCAGCTCCTCCGTCCATTGCTCCCTGCGTTTAATATTCAAGGAAACAATTAAGGCGCGGCTATTTGACACCCCTACACCTCTTTACTGGCCATCGATAATGGCCACTGAATATTCATTAATTATAGTCGTCATCACCAAAGTCGTCTTCAACTTCGCCATCATTGACTAAAAATTGTCGGCGCTGTAAATAAATATCTCTGATAAACGTGTATTTGTCACCTTTGATCAGCTTTTCGGTCTCCAGTAAGTCAGCTCTAACAGAGACGACCCTGGCACCATAAAGTTGATTGCGAGTGGGGACGTGATCGACCTCACCAATGGGGTTGAAAACACTATCAAGTAACAAACTAGGCGCATCTCTTAAGGTACTTGGTCCCAAAAAGGGTAAAACCACATAGGCGCCTTCGCCAACACCCCACACCCCGAAGGTCTGGCCAAAATCTTCACCATCTGATTTTTCAAGACCAGCATGCTTTGCTACGTCGAAAAAACCGGCAATGCCGATTGTCGAGTTAATCAGCAAACGTCCACCATCATTGCCCGCCTGCCCTACTTTGCCCTGTAGCAGGTCATTAGCGACATTGAGAACCTCGCCAAGATTAGAAAACATGCGAGACACACCACGTTCGAAAAAGTCTGGCGTCACATAACGATAGCCCTTGGCTACAGGCTTTAATACCCAACGATCAGCCTTGTCGTTGAAAGAAAACATAACACGGTTATAGCCTTCTAAGGGGTCTGCCTGATCGGAACCCGCCATCACCACTCCAGGTAACAATAAAACTGCTAACAGCAAGCCTTTCAGCACACGTCTTTCTCTCAACATCTACCACACCACCGCGTCATTGAATATGTGTTCAAGTGTAAACCGTGGCCCATTCTAGTCAACCTTGCCGCTCGATGATAGCTGCTAACAAGTAGACATTATCAAGCTAAAACGCAGGCACAAAAAAGCCCCGCTGGCGCGAGGCTGAGATAACTCGATTTTTATCTAGTATAACCTGCTAACAATATTCACCCAGGTCTGCAACGACAAATCACCCGAAACCTTGCCGTATTTAAAACCTTGCCGTATTTATTGAGTCATATCCGCACAGGTGAATTCATAGTGTAGATAATAGTCGGCTGCTATAGGCCGACTCCACTGCCTTTCCAGCTCCCAGCCCTGCGGGCAATAGGTGGCCATTTGTTGGTGTAGTGAAACCAGAGCTAGCTGGGGGGCATTGAGTTTATAGGCCGCACGAATGATAAAGGTGGTGCCCGGCAAGTGAACCGGCTCTTCAACAATGGCAGCACTCGCCCCATCGCGCTGTTGCTTCTCATAGGTTTTAAGAGGTAATGCTTTGCGGCTCAGGAATTTTTGCCGAGATTCCTGATCATAAATAATGACCGCCTCTTCGTTACATTCAATAATGTTGTCGGCAAAATTCATATCATCAGCTGCATCGACACTTTCTTCACAATTAACCTGAGCTGCAGGGGCACTCTCATCCGCACTAGCGGCTAACAAGCTTGTGGGATATAAAACCCAATACAACAGGGAAGCGAGCAGAAAAACTTTCATCAATGTAAAACCTCTATCACGACATCTTCATACAAACTAAAACAGCCGGGAATCTTGTAATCCCCGGCTGTTAAGCGCAACACCAAAAGATGCTACATATCAGTGACTCAGCTTAGAACTTGTGCTCAAGACCAACACCAATCCAGTCGGAGTCATCCGTGGCTGTGCTTTTGTCCAGCGTGGTGTAAAAAGCAAACAGTTTGGTTTTCTTACCCAGTTTCTTATCGAGACCGAAGGACAGCATATCGGCATCTTTGTCAGACTCATCATCATCTGACTCTGTGTACTGGGCTTTCAGCGTGTAGCCGTTAGCCACTTTCCACTTGGCGCTAACATGCCAGCTATCTTCGTCCAGTTTTGCACCGGTCGCAGCACTATCGCCTTCTTCGGCATTTTGCCACATGGCGCCCAAAGTGACGGGGCCGATCGGGAATTGACCGACAACACGCATGATATTGACGTATTCCTTACCGAGACCTTGCGAAGAGCTGCCAGACTTAACATTCTCATCCAGCGCTAGGGCGACATAAACACCCTCTGCCTCGTATTGAGCAAGCGCCGAGTAGCTGTCAAAAAAGCCATCCTTTTCGTTGTCACTACGATCTTCGCCAAAAATTGTAGCGATAGAGGCTGAGAAGCCGCTGAAGTTAGGCGTTGTGTAATTAACGATATTGGAAGCGCGTGTCTCACCAGCCATCACGTTCTTAATATCACCTTCAAGGTCATTGAAGAGATCAATTTTTTTCTGTGCCAGCTTAGTGGGGGTATCGTGCTTACCGCCCCAGATGGTACCGAAATCGCCTTTCAAACCACCGATGATATTACGCTGGGAAAAAGTATTACCATTCTTGTCGCCATCGTCCCAAAAAGATTCATACTCCGCCTTGTAGATAACATAAAGCGTATCCGTCAATTTAGCTTTACCCTTAACACCAATGCGCGAGGCATTGCTGTTCAGCTCCATTTGGTCATCAGTGCCATTGTCATCGTTAACAACACTGATATTTACCTTACCGTAAACACTGCCGTCGATTGGGCCGACTGCGTAGGCAGAAACAGGAAGTGCCAGCGCCGATGCAACAGCTACGGCCAAAGTGGTTTTTCTCATCATAGTCCCCTCTTAAATTGGACAAAAACGCTAGTAATAGAGGTCTTAGCCTCTGCTTTGAACTGGGCGTATTGTGGAAACTTAATATGACAGGAGGCTTACTTTTTTATGACAGTTTAGTGACAGCCGCACCTAAACCTTGAGAAGACTTAAGCTTTGTAGAGAATGGAGAGATCCAGCAGCTGTTGAATAATGCTTACACCCAGGGTGACTAGCGTCTCGGGCTCAGGGTGGTGCAATTCCAGGGCCACTTGCTCAAGAGCCTGTCGAGCATTCAGCTGACCATCTTCAAGTAATTGCAGCAAGCGCATGGTGACCGCATTACTTTCAAAGAAGTGTATTTTCTCATCGGGGCCGCGATAAACCACCAGTGACGTTGGTTGCTCTGGTGCCTCTAGCGGCTGATAATCAAAACTGATTTTATGCACCGGGTAGTTGTAACTCAAGCGCCAGGCCAGGGGTGAAATTTGTAGACTGGCATCGAGTAATGCCACGCCTTGATCAGAGTCGCTCTCTTGATCTGGCAGTAGTTCTGTTAGCACTTCTGGTAGTACTTCGGGCGACACATCGAGAGCCAGCTCAACCCATTCATAGTGGGCCAGCTCAAGAATAAAAGGCAAATCATCCGGGATACAGGCTTTGCCTTCGCGTAAATAAAGTAGAAATTCCTGGCTGATCTCGAGAAAATAAGGCGTATGACAACGGTGATCTTTGACAAAACCCCGCACTAACTGATGCCAGTTATCGTCGCTTATTAAACTACGCAATACCGGAAAGCCGCCTTTTAAGAAGGATTCGATATTGTTGTAGATAAGATCCCGATAAATCGCCACGCGGCGGTCTTCAATATCAGCCGGCGCCGGGTTTACTGAGGGGTCACGCAGATGGGCGGCAAAAGCAAACTGTCCCGCTTGAAAGGACTCCTCTACACACTTGTCATTGCTCACATTCACAGTAGTCATCGCAATAAACCACTAAGCTTGCAGTTCACACTGATCACTATCAATATTTGTGGGCAAGGAATTACCAACAACTTTTTGCCGTGTTTTTATTGTATTTACTTCGGCGAGCAATTCATTGACCGGCGGCAAATTAAAGTCCCGCTCAAGCAAGGTGGGGAAAACACCAAAGTGTTGATAGGCACTATCTAACAGGCGCCAAACGGGATCAATCACATCCGCACCATGGGTATCAATCAATAAATCTTCGGCCTCGACAAAATGACCGGCAATATGGCCGTAGGCAATTCTGTCGCCTGGCAATGCGGCGAGAAAATCTTCCGCATCGTAACCGTGATTAATACTATTAACATAAATATTATTCACATCGAGTAATAAATCACAGTCGGCCTCTTCGAGCACTGCGCTAATAAAATCAATTTCACTTAATTCTTGTTGCGGCGCCGCATAATAGGAAATATTTTCAATCGCCATGGGCTGTTCTAAAAAATCTTGCACCTGGCGAATTCTATTGGCGACAAACTTAACCGCATCGCCCGTAAAGGGGATAGGTAAGAGATCGTAGAGATGACCGTCATCACTACAATAACTGAGATGTTCGGAATAACAGCGCACCTGATGGTCGCGCATAAACTGCTTAATATTTTTCAACAACTCCCAGTCGAGCTCGGCCGGGCCAGCTATGGACAGGGACAAACCGTGGCATAACAAGGGGTAGCGTTCTGTGTATTCGCGCAACTGGCGGCCAAAACGCCCCCCTACATTTATCCAGTTTTCAGGGGCAACTTCCATAAAATCGACAGCGTCATCAACGCTCGAAAGCGCCTCTAACAAGCTGCGCCGTAAGCCCAGCCCAGCCCCTGTCACTGGATATTTGTTTGTCATGGCTAGTTACGACTTACCGCCGCATTTGCCTTCGCCACATTTGCCTTCGGTTTCAGCTTTGGGCTTGGCTTCACCGCATTTGCCTTCACCGCATTTGCCTTCGGCGTCTTTGCCAGCCACTTCATAACCACTGCTCAGCTCACTCAGCTGAAAGGGATTGCTCGCTGCAGATGCAGCGGGAGAAAGTGCAACTGATACCATAAATGCTGCACCCACTGCCGCCGCGAGAGGTTTTATTTTTTGTTCAGACATTTGTAAATCTCCTAAAAAATTGTTTTAACAATATTGGTTACAACATTGAGGTTTTTGTTGGCCCGCCTCTGTCATCTTGCAAGCTGCAATATATGACCAAGCACTGGGCACTTAGTTTCCGCATAGCGGAAAATTTATCATAACGATGAAAGCCACCCACTAACAAGCGACTAACAAGTAAGCCTTTGCTTGCCTTTTAACTATCAAATAGAAAGCTAGCTATTGTGCAAGGCGGCCTTCAATTTCGCCAGTTGTTTTTGTAGGCGCTTGCCCGATACCGGGGCGATGGTTTTCAGTTGTTGTGCAAAGCAAGATACACGATATTCTTCTATCATGTGACGGAAAGCTTCGAGCTCGCTAAGAACCTCCTGAGGATACTCCAGAGCCTCTGCCTGCAAGGCTTGCCACTCTTGCCAAAAGTCGGCAATTTCAGCCATAACAGCACTGTCCCTGTCGCCATCACCAATACGCTTGTCGACACGCACCAGCGCCGCCTGAATGTAACGCGGGTACTGCCGCAACCAATGCAGGGAGGTTTGGCTGACAAAACCGGTACCGTAAAGAGCCGCTAACTGTGCCTGTATATCTTTCACCACGACAGGAAAACGTTGCTCATTGTCCCGCAAAACACCATAAAGCGTCTTTAAGCTCACAGCCTGCTTAAGCAGTAAAGACTCCAGTTCACTGGCAATGGTGACGATTTTAGCCTTGCCCTGCTCAACACAGGCCGCAAAGCTTTGCTGGTCACGGGGTATCTCTTGCCCATCGAAACAAGCCGCGTGAAAGGCGGCAAAAATAATCTCTTCATTGAGTAAATCACGCCCCGGCAAGTGCGCCGCTTTCAACTGCAGGTCTTTACCCTTTAGCAGTGACTTACGTAAATACTTGGCAGACGTCGTGTTTTCAAGTATCGCCAGACGCACCAACGCCGCTCGGGTTTTATTTTTCGCCAGCTCTGGTGTGTCATAAATTCGCACTGACACACTGTCATTGTCGTCATTGAGTGCCGGATAAGCGCGAATTTCATGCTTATCTTTCTTAATAACACTCAAGGCTGGCAGCTCGCCAAAATCCCACGTAGTGAGGCCCGACTTCTCCAGCCCCGCACTGCTGTCACCCTGGCGAATAGTTTCCTGTACCCGATCCCTATACTTGGCTTTCAGTAATTCAAGATCCCGTACGCTTTCCAGCAGCTTGCCCTGCTCATCAAAAAGCCGAAAGTTCATGCGATAGTAAGCTTCAAGCTTGTCCGGTGCCCAACAATCGAGGGGCACATCCACGCCACTCAAACGCTTGAGTTGTTTCGCCAAGCCTTCATGTAAAGGCCGATTGTCCGGCACCAGCAACGGCAAAACCTTATCGACAAAGGACGGCACCGGCACAAAGTGCTTACGCCACTGCTTGGGCAAACCCTTCATCAGGGCGATGCACTTTTCGCGCAGCAGGCCCGCCACCAGCCAGTCGAAGCGATAACGCGGCACTTGATTGAGGTGTCCAACTGACAGATCAACACTGACCCCGTCCTGCTCACTGCCCGGTTCAAACAGGTAGTGGAGTTGATAGTCGTGATCGGCCCAGCGCAAGGTTTTAGGGAATTGCGCCTCCTCGCTTTCCAGTGGCTGGTTCTGGGTTAAGTGCTCACGGCTGACATACAGGAGTTGCGGCTGACTCTGCTCGGCCCGCTTGCGCCAGCGTTCAAAGCTGGCGAGGCCAACAACCTCTGCGGGCAATAGTTCATCATAAAAAGTCTGCAGTGCCGACTCATCGGCGAGAATATCGCGCCGCCGCAAGCGATCTTCAAGCTCGTGCAGTTCTTTGAGAATAGCCGTATTGTGGGCAAAAAAGGCGACCTTTTTATTACTGCTACCCCGCCGACCGCCGGAACGACTATTGCCGTAAAGCCCTTCTACCAGAGCTGATTGAATAAAGACTGTCCGCGCCTGCGCCCCATCAATCTTGCCAAATTCAACTTTTTTGCGCTCGACAATGGTCAAGCCATAGAGGCTTTGTTTTTCATAGGCCATCACCTGACCACGGGCCGCGTGATAGTGGGCCTCGCTGTGGCTTTTTTTCACCAGATGAGCGGCAATTTCCGGCAGCCACTCTTCATTAAAACTTGCACAATGGTGAGCAAAAAGACGAGTCGTTTCGAGTAACTCGACGGCCATTACCCATTTCGGTGGCTTTTTTGCCAGACCAGAGCCGGGGAAAATATGGAACTTGCGATTGCGTGTGCCGAGGTACTCGCGACTCTCGTGGCGAAAACCAATATGACTCAGCAAGCCCGTTAGTAGTGCTTTATGAATACTATCGACATCTGCAGGCTGTTTTTTATATTCCAGGCCGAGGTCACGGCAGGACGTGTGGAGTTGATGATGCAGGTCTCGCCACTCGACCATGCGCAAATAAGAAACAAACGATTTTTTACAATATTTGGCAAATTGATTGCGCGTCAATACCTGGCGCTGCTCTTCAAAATGCTGCCACAAATTTAGTATGCTTATAAAGTCAGAGTCTTTATCGAGCCACTGACGATGCTTCTCATCCGCCGCCTGACGCTTATCTGCCGGGCGCTCACGGGGGTCCTGAATGCTCAGCATGGCGACGATAATCAGCACTTCGCGCAGGCTACCCTCGGCTGCCCCTGCCAGCAACATACGGCCCATGCGCGGATCGACGGGAAACTGCGATAGTGGCTTGCCGGTAGGTGTTAATCGCTCCTGAGCATCGACGGCATCCAACTCTTTTAACAATAAAAAACCATCGTTAATTAAGCGACTATCGGGCGGTTCGATAAAGGGAAAATCCCGCACAGAGCCAATGCCCAGGCGCATCATCTGCAAAATAACGGCCGCAAGGTTAGTGCGCACAATTTCCGGATCGGTAAATTCGGGGCGCTGCAGGTAATCTTGCTCACTGTAAAGTCGAACGCAAACGCCTTCACTCACCCGCCCACAGCGGCCCGAGCGCTGGTTAGCACTGGCCTGTGAAATGGCCTCAATGGGCAGACGCTGTACTTTGGTGCGATAACTGTAACGGCTAATGCGGGCATAACCACTATCAATCACGTAGCGAATACCGGGCACAGTCAAAGACGTTTCAGCCACATTAGTCGCCAGTACCACTCGGGTGCCACGATGCTCTTTAAAGACTTTCGTCTGCTCGGCAAGGCTCAAACGGGCATACAGCGGCAGTACATCGAGATGGGGAAAATTACGCTGGCGTATTTCTTTTGCCGCTTCGCGAATTTCTCGCTCGCCACTGAGAAACACCAGCACGTCACCGCGTTGCGGTAAACGCAGGAGCTCTTCCAGAGTATTGGCGATACCGCTGGCCAGCTCTTCATCTTCCGATAGGGGACGGTAATTAATTTCAACCGGCCAGGTGCGGCCCGAAACTTCGATCACCGGCGCATCGTCAAAGTGTTTGGAGAAGCGCTCAACGTCGATGGTGGCCGAGGTAATAATGACCTTTAAATCGGGGCGCTTTGGCAATAATTGTTTGAGGTAGCCGAGCAGGAAATCAATATTCAGACTGCGCTCATGGGCCTCATCAATAATCAGCGTATCGTAACGATTGAGAAAGCGGTCGTGCTGAATCTCTGCTAGCAAGATGCCGTCGGTCATTAACTTGACCAGGGTGTTGTCGTTACTGTGATCCTGAAAGCGCACCTGATAACCCACCAGCTCACCCAGGGGCGTATTCACTTCTTCGGCAATGCGCTGGGCAACGGTGCGCGCAGCTATGCGTCGAGGCTGGGTGTGGCCAATTTGCCCCTTAATCCCCCGCCCCATCTCCAGACATATTTTGGGTAGTTGCGTGGTTTTACCCGAGCCCGTTTCACCGGCAATAATCACTAGTTGGTTGGTGGCAATGGCGTCACGAATTTCTTCACGGCGCGCACTGACAGGTAAGGCTTCGGGAAAACTTAGGGGTGAAACGAGCTGACCGCGCTTTGCCACCAGTGCTTCAGAGGCCAGCGCCTGAGTTTCCAGACGCGACAAGTCACGATCGACAGGTTTACCCTGGCGACGACGCTGTTCAATATTTTTCAATTGACGAGAAAAGCGAAAGCGATCCCGGCTCATGCACCCGCGGATCGCTTTGCGCAGCGCCTCTACATCGACGCTAATTGTTGATGAAACCACTAGTTACCTATTTGGTTAACAGAGCCATACCCTCTTCAAGGCCACCCAGTGTGAGAGGAAACATGCGGTTGTCGACCAATTGCCTTACACGTTGAATCGAGGGGGTATGCTCCCAGTAATCCTCACGCACGGGGTTTAACCAAACCACCCGGTCCCAGGAATCGGTAACACGTTCCATCCACTCAGCACCGGACTCTTTATTGTAGTACTCGACACTGCCGCCCGGGCTTTCAATTTCATAGGGCGACATGGAAGCGTCACCGACAAAAATGATTTTATAATCCGAGCCATAAGTGCGCAGCAGATCATAAGTTTCTGTCTTTTCCTGAAAGCGGCGAAAATTATCGCGCCAGACATAATCGTAAAGCATGTTGTGAAAATAATAGTATTCCAGATGCTTAAACTCTGTTTTAGCAGCGGAAAACAACTCTTCACAAATCTTTACATAGGGGTCCATCGAGCCGCCGGCATCAAAGAAAATTAACACTTTTACAGCATTTTTCTTTTCGGCCACCATTTTAATATCGAGCAGACCCGCGTTCTTGGCAGTAGAGCGAATGGTGTCGTCGAGGTCTAACTCTTCCTCTAAGCCCACCCGCGTAAACTTACGCAAACGACGCAGAGCGACTTTAATATTACGCGTACCGAGTTCAACCGAGTCATCGAGATTGCTGAACTCCCGCTTCTCCCAGACTTTAGTGGCTTTTTTCTGCTTGCCTTCACCACCAACACGTATACCTTCCGGGTTATAGCCGTCGTTACCAAAGGGGGATGTACCCCCGGTGCCGATCCACTTGTTGCCGCCCTCGTGCTTACCCTGTTGCTCTTTGAGGCGCTCTTTAAAAGCCTCAATGAGCTTTTCGAGGCCGCCGAGACTTTCGATCTCGGCTTTCTCTTCATCCGTTAAAGACTTTTCAAATTCCGAGCGCAACCAATCTTCAGGGATTAGTGCTTCAAGGAAGTCCTCAAGGGTATCCAGCTCCTTAAAATAGAGGGAAAAAGCGCGATCGAACTTATCGTAATTGCGCTCATCCTTCACCAGACAGGCGCGGGACAAATAGTAGAAGTCTTCCATATCCGCAAAAGCGATACGTTGCTTCAGGGTTTCTAGCAGGGTCAGCAACTCATTAATCGATACCGGCAGGCCACCCTTGCGCAGTGCGAAAAAAAAGTTGAGTAACATTACTTGGCATCCCTTCGGGTCATAAAGGCCAGTCGCTCGAGCAGGTGAACGTCTTGCTCATTCTTCAACAAAGCGCCGTATAAAGGCGGAATGGCTTTGGTTGCGTCGCGCTGCTTGAGAATACCGTCGGGAATTTGATCGGACATTAACAGCTTCAACCAGTCAACCAGCTCTGAGGTAGAAGGCTTCTTTTTCAGGCCGGGAATTTTGCGCACGTCAAAGAATATATCGAGGGCTTCGTCGACCAGCTCTTTGGTGATTTTGGGGTAGTGAACGTCAACAATTTCCTGCATGGTTTCACGACTGGGAAAGTTGATGAAGTGGAAGAAGCAACGGCGCAAAAAGGCATCGGGCAGTTCTTTTTCATTGTTACTGGTAATGATCACGATGGGGCGCTGTTTGGCAACCACTCGCTCGCCGGTTTCATAAACATGAAACTCCATTTTGTCGAGTTCGAGCAGCAGGTCATTGGGGAATTCGATATCCGCCTTATCGATTTCATCAATCAGCAATACCACTTGCTCGTCGGCGGTGAAGGCCTCCCAAAGCTTACCCTTCCTGATGTAGTTGTTGATGTCGTGAACATCGTCATTGCCGAGCTGGGAGTCACGCAAGCGAGAAACCGCATCGTAGTCGTACAAACCCTGCTGGGCTTTAGTCGTCGACTTAACATGCCAGGCGATAAGCGGCATACCGAGGGCACTTGCCACCTCTTCTGCCAGCATGGTTTTACCTGTGCCTGGCTCGCCCTTGATCAGCAAGGGCCGCTCTAATGTAACGGCTGCGTTGACAGCCATTTGAAGATCACTGGTCGCTACGTAGCGCTCTGTCCCGGTAAATTGCATTGTATTCCCCCTAATTGTGAATGATGTATTCGTGTGCTCGTTATCGTTTTAAATTTGTAAGCCAAGCCAGACATTCTAGCGACTCATCCCCATTGACGCCATCCCCCTCACTATTAAAGAGCAAAGCGGGATAAATTAGGGGGTTTGTAGTGAATCGCTCTAGAGCCTATGACCACTAAATTATCACTGCTAATATGCAAGCGCTTTACTTATTTAGCCAAACTCTTCGAATCAAGCTCTTCGAATCAAGCTCTTCGAATCAAACTCGCCAATCAAACACGCCGGATCACATAATGCCCGCCACACCACCTTCTAGCTCCACAACTGATAAGGCTTTTTTCGGCCACCCGCAAGGCTTATACGTCTGCTTTATGACCGAGATGTGGGAGCGCTTTTCCTACTACGGCATGCGTGCCCTACTGATTTTTTATCTGACCCAGCACTTTCTGTTTAGCGATGAAAAGGCCTATCTTATTTACGGCGCCTATTCGGCACTGGTCTATGTCACACCAGTGATTGGCGGCGTACTGGCCGACCGCTACTTAGGCTCACGTAAAGCTGTAACTTTTGGTGCTATCTTATTGGTTTTTGGTCACTTAGGTATGGCAATTGAGGGGCCTGTCGCTGTCGACTCAGCCAACGAAATTAGCCGCGATCCCTTCTACCTGCAAATATTTTATCTCTCCCTCGCCTTTATTATCTGCGGCGTGGGCTTTCTCAAAGCCAATATTTCCACCGTAGTTGGTGCCCTGTACAGCCATGACGACCCGCGCCGTGACAGCGGCTTTACCCTGTTTTATATGGGTATCAATATCGGTGCCTTTTCGTCATCCCTGCTCTGCGGCTGGCTCGGCCAAACCTACGGCTGGAAGTACGGCTTTGGGCTGGCGGGTATCGGCATGCTGGCCGGTCTCGCGGTCTTTCTCAGAGGCCAGCAACACCTGCAGGGCAAGGCCGAGCCACCGACCACGGCGCAGCTATCCGCACGGGTCATTGGCGGACTCAATCGTGAGCAGCTAATTTACCTGGGCGGCTTCGCCAGCGTATTCGTCATCTGGCAGCTGGTGCAACATCAAGCGCTGGTTGGTCAGGCTCTGAGTGGCTTTGGTGGATTGATGCTGCTGGTTATCCTTACCTACGCCTTTGTCAAATGTGAGCCAGTGGAGCGTCACCGCCTCTTTGTCGCCGCCACCTTGATCCTTTTTTCAGTACTTTTCTGGGCGCTATTTGAACAGGCTGGGTCATCTTTAAACCTCTTTGCCGACCGTAGTGTTGACCGCGTTCTATTTGGCTACGAACTACCGGCATCGGTGTTTCAATCCTTCAACGCCTTTTTTATCTTCCTGCTGGCCCCGGTGTTTTCCATCCTCTGGACACGCCTCGCCGCCCGAGGCCGCGAACCCTCAACACCGGTAAAGTTTGCCCTCGCCCTGTTTCAGGTCGGCCTCGGGTTTCTGGTGCTGGTCTTCGGGGCCAGACTGGCCAGCGAGGGCCAGGGTGTCGGCATGATCTGGCTGGTGCTGATTTATCTTCTCCACACCACTGGCGAGCTCTGCCTGTCGCCGGTTGGCCTGTCGATGATTACCAAGCTCAGTGTGCCGCGCATTGTCGGTATGATGATGGGCGTCTGGTTTCTCGCCTCGGCGGGTGCCAACTTTATCGCCAGTAAAATTGCCCAGCTGACGAGTAGCAAAACCGTTGACGGAGAAGTGCTGAACCAGGCGAGCGCCTTAGTGAAAACAATAGATGTCTACAGCAATGTCGGCTGGTTTGCGGTCGCCATTGCGGTGTTTTTACTGCTGATATCGCCGCTGCTGCGCAAAGGTATGCACGGGGTCAATTAATAGAAGGGCTTGTAAATTGAGCATTAAGAGCGAACAAAGCCCTCTTCTTGCTCTTCATTATCATCTTCACTCGCAAGATCAACGCCCTTCTTTTCCGCTCTAGTTTTGAGCAATTGCCAAACACACAGATTTAAGGCGTAGAGCACGGCAAAGCTAAAACCGATGGGGATCAACACCCGGCGCACACCGTGCTCCATGGTCGGCTTAATTAATTCAAAGGCCGCAGTGGCCCAGGCCGGCGCGAGATAGGTCATACCCTCATAGGGAAACGCAGGGGTTAGTAACAGGGCCAAACTCAACATGCGAAAAAATGCCCGCAGGGGATACCAAGGCAAAGGCCGCGTCGCCCACCAGACAAATGGCACGGTCATCAACACGCCCAGTACGTAGGCGATACAACCCCAAAAATAGTTTTCCGGTGTATACATAATTGGCCTCTTTTTATTTATCTCTTTTATTAACCCTGGTGCGCTGACATTGCGCCAGCACCATTAGCTCTTACCTTAATCCACCCAATAAATAATATGCTCTTCAATACTGTCCGGGTGAACATGAGCTTCGGAGATCACTCGCCCCCGGACCGATATTCCCGCCTCGTGCACGGACTCAGGATTACCCGACACCAGCGGATGCCACTCGGGTAAGGGTTCACCCTCGTGACGCAGGCGATAGGCGCAGGTCGATGGCAGCCAGTTAATGCTTTCAACCTTATCGGCACTAAGCTCTATACAGTCGGCTATTTTTTTAAAGCGCTGGTTATAGTCCTGGCAGCGGCAAGTTTCGGTATCGAGTAGCTCACAAGCAACACGCGTAAAATAGATTTCATCACTGTCTAAATCTTCGAGCTTAGCCAGGCAGCAGCGCCCGCAGCCATCGCACAACGCCTCCCATTCCTGGGGGTTGAGGTCTTCGAGGGGACGGTTTTTCCAAAAGTCCGGCGCTAATTCGGCCATTACAGTTTCTCGTTGCGCGCTCGAACAATCCGCATATATTCATCGGTAGTCGATGCCATTTGCAGGTAGTAACCCTGCTCGTCAAGCTGAGCAAGCACCTCGCTAATATCAGCCTGAGCCAGTTTGCGCTCTGGCGTCAACTTCAGGGTCATTGCCGACTCGAGCTTACCGAGGTGTTTAAGCAAGGCATCGGGCACCGCTTCAAGGTCTTGCTCAAAAGGCACAAAAAGGTAGCAGTCGCTTTTGTTCACGCTTCTGTAAACTTTACACAGTACAGTCATATCAACTCTTTCACATCAACTCGGTTATTGGTCGCTAGCCGCACTCACACCGGCCTGTAGTTCACTTGCCAGTTCACTGGCGTGACTGAGCAGACTTTCACCAACGGCCTCATAGCGCCAGCCGCTTGACAGTATTTCGGGTAATTGCACTTCGCCGTAGGCAATGGAGCGCACCAAAAACTCGAGGTCTACTTTACGCGCCAGCACCTCGGGTGCAAGTTCCAGCTTTTCAGCCGTCTCGACCACCACCTTGCGGCAGGACTTCAACATTGAGCCATGTTCGCGGGGAATGGCCTTGGGTAAAAGTTGCGGAAAGTCGCTGCCATCACTGCCTTCAATGTCGGCAAATACCGATAAAACTTTCTCGCCGTATAAACGCAACTCCCGGGGGTGGAGTATATTCGCCCCTTTCAGCTGCCCCATACTCAAAGGCGGTTTTAGAAATGACAGTGTGAGTAAATCTTTATCGGCAATAATACGGCCACGGGGGCGATTCTCTTGCCGCGCCACGTCTTCACGCCAGGTACTCAGGGCCTGTAAAATTGCGAGCCCTTGTCTATCGAGCTTCCACGCACCTTTAACACGGGTGTAATAATTTTCTGGGGGCACAGCGCGACGGGAATTCGCCAGCTTGGCGAGCATTTCATCTTCCACCCAGCCTAGCCGCTGTTGACTCTCAAGCTGTTCAAGCAGAGCTTCATAAACGGGCAAAAGGTAATGCACATCTTCTGCCGCATAACTCAGCTGTGAAGCACTCAGGGGCCGCTGTAACCAGTCGGAGCGGGTCTCGTGTTTATCCAGCTCGACGCCAGCCAGCTCTTTCACGACACCGCGATAACCAACGGAAAACCCCAGCCCGCAATAAGCGGCTGCAGTTTGTGTATCGAATAAAGGGTCGGGTAATTGCCCAAGACTGTGAGCCAGGGTTTCTAAATCTTCGGAACAGGAATGCAACACTTTGACAACCCTGGGGTTGGCCAGTAAGTCGATCAGTCCTTTCGGCTCTGGCAGCGCTAGCGGATCAACCAGCCAGGTGGTTTCGCCATCACAGAGCTGTATTAAAGCCAGTATCGGGTAAAAGGTATCGGTGCGGATAAACTCGGTATCCAGTGCGATAACGTCAACTTCTTGCCAGCGCTGCGCGGCTTTTTCTAGCGCGGCACTATCGGTGATCATAATGGGTGGGGAATATTCGGTGCTCAAGATAGCCTGCTCAACGTTAATTTTGGATGGGGTTTTAGGGGCGTCTGTAACTATTAAAAATTCTGATATAAATAAAAAAATGCTGGATTTAAATTAAAGTGCGACTAAATCAAAGTGCGACTACTAAAGGCATGGCTCAAGGTACCGCCATCGACATATTCTAGCTCACCGCCTAGCGGCACACCGTGGGCAATGCGCGACACACCAACGCCCAAAGCTTGAGCATGGGTGCCAATATAGTGGGCCGTGGCCTCCCCTTCCACCGTTAAGTTGGTGGCGAGAATCAGCTCTTTTATATCTTCATCGACCAGCCGTTGTAGTAGCTGGTCGATACCAATTGACTCGGGGCCAATGCCGTCAATCGGCGACAAGTGCCCAAACAAGACAAAATAGCGCCCGCGATAGGAGCCGCTCTGCTCGATAGCAAACAAGTCGGCGGGGGTTTCTAGCACGCACAACAAATCGGGCTGGCGCCGCTGGTTGGCGCAGACTTCACAAATCGACGCCTCCGTTAACATACGACAAAGCTGGCAACGCCCTACCCGTTCAACGGCTTGCTGAATGGAGGTCGATAAACGACCGGCTGCGCGGGGGTCTTTGTCGAGCAAGTGCAGCGCCATGCGTTGGGCCGACTTGGGGCCAACACCGGGCAGGCAACGCAAAGCATCGATAAGTTCGTCAATGACGGGACCGAACATTAGTCAGAGCGCCTTGTGTAAAAAACACAAACGTAAAAAAAATAAATATAAAGCCACAAAAACTCTCATTAAAAAGGCATTTTAAAACCGGCGGGCAAGCCCATTCCCGCCGTTAAACCACCCATCATTTCGCTGTTTTTAGCCTCTATTTTACGTACCGCATCGTTGACGGCAGCCGCTAATAAATCTTCGAGAATTTCTTTATCTTCTGTGAGCAAACTCGGATCAATCGTCACTTTTCGCACATCGTGACGGCCGGTCATTACCACCTCAACCATGCCGGCACCGGACTCACCCTTGACCTCAGTATTTTGCACTTCTTCCTGCATCTTCTGCATTTTGCCCTGCATTTCCTGGGCCTGCTTCATCATGTCGTCTAGTTTCATCGCTTATTCCTCACTTCGTTCATGTTACTCACTGGTGTACCGCTGTGGTGAGTAGGCTTTAACTAACAGGGTGTTTTGCTCAATTCATTATTCAAGCAAATGTTTAGTCTATCGGCACCACGCTGGCTTCGTTAAGTGTAGCGCCAAAACGCTGCTCCAGCGCTTTCGCCACGGGGTCGTCACGCAAGGTTTGCACGGCCAGTGCCTGCCGTTCAGCCCGCTTGCGCAAGCGGTAAAGGTAGGGCGTTTCAATACTGACCTGACCAATAACAATTTCAACCTGTAAAGACTGCTTAAAATGTTCACCCAGGGCATCGGCAAGACGCTGCTGGTAGGCCGGATCATAGACCGCATCGTGACCTTTCTCCAGACGGAACAAGAGCCGTTGACCGTCGTTTTGCTCGAGCACAGAATTTGCCGCCACCGTGGCCAGCAGGCCAGAAATGGGCAAGGCATTGCACAGCACCAGCCAACGCTCGTTGTCGAGGCTACTTAGCGGGTAATCACCGACTTGCGCCAGGGCAGCCTGTCGACTGTCGACAGTTGTAAGGACAACGGGACTTGGCTCAATTTGTTGCGGGGCTATCGGTGTAACTATTGGTGTAGTAATTGGCGTGGCAATCGGTGCAGCTACCGGCTTAAGCACTGATTCAACTGTCGGCTCAATTACGGACGCGGCAACAGGGGGCGCAGGGTTCTCACTCGGCTCTTGCTCACGAGGTGTTTGCTCACCAAGCGTTTGAAAGACCTGCCCCTGAGCAGGAGCCGCCACATTCTGCGGCTCTAAATTAGCGACTTGCTCTGCAGCAGCTTGTTCATTGGCAGTTTGCAAAACAGCCTGATGTTTTGGCGACCCAATTGGCTCAGCGGCCACATGAACATCAGCATCAACAACAGGCTCGAACGCTGGAGCAGATGGCAAGGCTTGCGCCGCCGCATCCAGCGCTTCAGGCTTTTTTACAGGTTCAGCCACCTCCTGAGCAGGAACTGTATCGGCATTAATACCC
>CAYWXW010000024.1:0-21033 GCA_964462265.1 uncultured Porticoccaceae bacterium
GTATTGGCCGATTATTTCCAGGCAACCAAGACCCAGGCTGCAATTGAGGCCAGTTTTGACTCGCGCACCATGATGCCCGGCGTTGCTGATGCCCAGGTTACAGATGCCCAGGTTACAGATGCTTTGCCAGACGATGAAACCGGTGAAGAGAAACCTCGGGCTGATGCCACCGAGGTTATTCGCACCGCCCTTTGTATTGAGTCTCGCGGTGGCAAACTGCATATTTTCCTGCCGCCAATGGAGCACCTTGAGCACTATATTGCTCTGGTTAACGCAATTGAAAAAACCGCCGGCAAACTTGAGCTGCCGGTTGTTCTCGAAGGCTACGAGCCACCTAAAGATTACCGGCTGCAGCGCTTGCTGGTGACACCCGACCCTGGGGTTATCGAGGTCAATATCCACCCGGCAAGTAACTGGGGAGAGCTTGTCGATAACACCCGCACCTTATACGAAGAGGCCCACCAATCTCGTTTGGCGACAGAGAAGTTTATGCTCGATGGTCGCCATACCGGCACCGGTGGCGGCAATCACATTACTTTGGGTGCGGCGACTCCGGCTGACAGTCCCCTGTTGCGCCGTCCCGACTTACTGCGCAGTTTGGTGACCTACTGGCAGCACCACCCCAGTTTGTCCTATCTTTTCTCGGGTATGTTTATCGGCCCGACCAGTCAGGCACCCCGGGTAGACGAGGGACGGGATGAGGCGTTGTATGAGCTGGAAATTGCCTTCCAACAGATGCCCGATGGTATTGTCGATCAGCCCTGGTTAATTGACCGACTGATGCGCAACTTGTTGACTGACATCACCGGTAATACCCATCGCGCTGAGTTTTGTATCGACAAACTTTTTGCACCAGGCTCGGCCAGCGGTCGTCAGGGTTTGCTGGAGTTTCGGGGGTTTGAAATGCCGCCCCATTATCAAATGGGCCTGGTGCAGGCACTGTTGCTGCGCAGTCTGGTTGCCCGCTTCTGGCGCGAGCCTTACCAGCAGCCGTTGGTGCGTTGGGGTACGGCCCTGCACGACCAATTTATGTTGCCCCATTATGTGTGGGCGGATATGAAAGATGTCGTCAGCGATTTACAAAACCACGATATCCCCTTTCAGCTTGAGTGGCTGGCACCCTTTGAAGAGTTCCGCTTCCCCCACTATGGGCGGGTTGCCATTGGCGATATTAATCTTGAGCTGCGCTGGGCCATCGAGCCCTGGCATGTACTGGGTGAAGAAATCAGCAGTTTTGGTACGTCGCGCTACGTCGACTCCTCCGTCGAACGACTGCAGGTGAGGGCCACGGGTCTGACGGATGGGCGCTATGTAGTGGCCTGTAATGGCAACCGGGTGCCCTTGAATAATACGGGGCGACAGGGTGAGTATGTTGGGGGCGTGCGCTACCGAGCGTGGCAGCCGCCCTCGGGTCTGCATCCCACTATCGGCGTGCACGCCCCACTGGTTTTCGATTTGATTGACACCTGGAACGGTTTGTCGATTGGCGGTTGTAGCTACCACGTGAGCCACCCGGGTGGGTTGAGTTACGACGCTTACCCGGTCAATGCCTTCGAGGCGGAAACTCGCCGTGTCAGCCGTTATACGGATTTTGGACATAGTCCGGCGCCCTTAATTCCCCAGCCTGAGCTTAAAGCACTGCGCCAGTTTTTCCCCCATGAGCAGATACCCCGGCCTATGGCACCACCAGCTGTGCAGCCGGATCGTGAATACCCCCATACCCTCGACTTACGCAAGTTTTGATCACCGGGGTCGCCTCTGTAAGTCTTTAGATTGGCAGTGGTTTTGTTAGAATTTCGGATTCACTGTGAATTCGAGATAGAATAGCCGATTGGTCTTTAAGCGACGCCCAAGAATGAATGATAAACCTCCCCAAACGATCTGGTCTCCGCCGCGTCAGCTGAACCAAAGTCAGCATCAGGCACAGGGCGTGCCTGCGGCGGCTTTTCACTATGCGCAGTCGCCGGGCTTTATTGACGAGGTCTACGACGCCAGCGGTGAGCAGCGTAGCCACTGGCAGTATTTGCTCAATAGCATGGAATCTCTGGGCGGAGAAGCCCTGGCGGATCGTCAGCGTAAAGCCCTGCGAATTTTGCGCGATGATGGCGCGACCTACAATCTTTCAGCGCAACCCCAGGCGCGACGCACCTGGGGGCTTGACCCTGTTCCCCTGTTGATCGACAGCGAGGAATGGAGCGGCATTGAGTCGGGTTTAATTGAACGTTCCGAGCTGCTCGACCTGGTGTTGAAAGACATTTACGGCCCCCGGGATCTGATTCGTCACGGCGTGGTGCCCCCTGAATTGATTTTTAGTCACGCTGGTTTTCTGCGTCAGTGTCATGACATTAAAATACCCGGTGAGCATCAGTTGATCCTGCATGGCGTCGATATGGTACGCAATGCGCAAGGGCAAATGTGCGTGGTGGCCGATCGCACCCAGGCGCCCAGTGGCGCAGGCTATGCGTTGGAAAATCGTACGGTGATGTCAAGGGTGCTACCCAGCCTGTTTCGCGATAGCCACGTCCATCGCCTGTCGATGTTTTTTCAAACACTGCGGCTGAAACTAGCGGCTTTATGCCCCAACAATGATGATATTCCCCACGTTGTTGTGCTCACGCCGGGAGCCTACAGCGAAACCTATTTTGAGCACGCCCTGCTGGCAAACTATCTGGGCTATCCCCTGGTGCAGGGCAGTGATTTGACCGTGCGCGGTGGCTTCGTGTGGATGAAGTCCCTCGATGGGCTCAAACGTGTCGATGTGATTTTGCGTCGTGTCGATGACTATTATTGCGATGCCGTAGAGCTGCGCCGCGACTCCCAGCTCGGTGTGCCGGGCCTGCTCGATGTGGTGCGTTCGGGGCGCGCTGTGGTTGCTAATCCCCTGGGTTCAGGCGTGCTCGAAAATCCGGCCCTGCTTAAATATCTACCCGCCATTGGCAAGTTCTTCCTCGGACGCGAGCCGCAAATGGACTCGGTACGCAGTTATTGGTGTGGTGATGACAGCGACCGGCAATATGTGCTCGATCATTTTGATGAGCTCATTATAAAACCCACTTTTCGTCGCGTCGGTGAGCACGGTGTTTTTGGCGGTGAGTTGAATGCCGAGCAAAAAGCCTTATGGGTGGCGCGGATTATTGCCAAGCCCCTAAATTTTGTCGCTCAGGATTACATAAGACCGTCCAATGCGCCAAGCTGGTCGAGTACCGGCTTTTTGGCGAGGCCACTGGTCTTGCGCAGCTTTGCCGTCGCCAATCCCTCGGCCTATACGATTATGCCCGGTGGTCTAACCCGGGTGGGCAGTAGCGTTAATAAAATGATTACCAGCGGTCAGCCACAATCCACCAGTAAGGATACTTGGGTGCTGGCCTCGGAGCCGGAAAAACAGACCAGCTTGCGCAAAGATGCCAACACAGCAGTTAGCGAAAGTGCAGATCAGGGTATGCACTTACCTAGCAGGGTGGCGGAAAACCTCTTTTGGATGGGTCGCTATGCCGAGCGAGCGGAGGCATCACTGCGTTTGCTGAGAACGGTATTTATGCAGCTGAACAGTGTTGAGCCCCTGTCATCCATCGCGCGGGATACCCTGTTAAATGCGGTAACGCGGGTGAGTACCACCTACCCCGGCTTTGCCCGTGCTGATATTGACACTGGCCAGGACATCGAAAAAGAATTGCTCGATGTCGTTCTCGATGAAAACCGGGCGGGCAGTATCGTCTCAAATTTACAGGCGATGTTAATTAGCAGTGAAGAAGTGAAGGAGATGCTCTCCGCCGATACCCAGCGGGTGCTCAATGACCTGCGCGATGCTCTGGCCGACCTGGGTAATGCTCTAGGTCCGGGCTTGGCCTCGGCTCCGGAAGAGGCCCTCGACCCCCTAGTGACAACCTTACTGGCACTGGCGGGTTTAAACCATGAAAGCATGATACGCGGTATGGGCTGGCGCTTTCTGGAAATGGGTAGAACCCTGGAAAAATCCTATCAAATGACCAGCCTTTTACAGTCATCGTTGGTTGTTGAGCTAGATGAAAATGACCAGGCCACGGTGCTGGAATCGGTGTTGCTCAGTTTCGAAATGCTGGTTTCCTACCGTCGTCGCTATCGCTCCCGAGCGGAGGTGAAAAGCGGCTTGCAACTGTTGATGATCGACCAAACCAATCCCCGCTCATTACAATTTCAGCTGGCGGCCTTGAAAGATCATATTCATGGTCTGCCCGAAGCCGACCGGGCGATAGGTTTGACCCCCGAGGGGCGTTGTACGCTCGAAGCCCTAACGGCGGTGCAACTGGCAGATCTGGCACAGTTGGTAGCCTGCGAAGAGGGTACTTGTTTACGCGCCCGGCTCGATCAATTGCTGAACAGGGTGCAGGAGCTACTGGAAACCACGGCGACCCTGATCAGTGACAAGTACTTTGATCATCACACGGCCCATCAGCAACTGGTCACCGACCGCTGGGAGGATGACTAGTGCTCTATCGCATCAAGCACATAACCCATTATAAGTACGATCAGCCGGTGACGCTGTGTTACAACCACGCCCATCTGATGCCACGAGATACGGATTACCAGCGCTGTCTTGAGAGTCATATCAGTATTGTCCCCTACCCGGTGAGCGTGCATCAACGCAGTGACTATTTTGGCAATAAAGTCAGTTATTTTTCCGTCGAAAATAAACACAGCAGCCTGGAAATTGTGGTCGATAGCACCGTGCGTTTAAATGGTGAGCGCATTGATCCGGGTGTTGATCTGGATTTCGGCAATACCTGCGCCCAGGCGCGGGAGAAAATGCGCAGCCAGCAAGACGAGGAGACACTGCTAGCCAGGGAGTTTGTGTTGAACTCGCCAATGATTAAAATCTCCGATGCTTTGAAAGACTACGCCACGCCCTCTTTTCGCGATAATGTGTCGCTGCTGAGTGCGGCCCGGGACTTAACTCGGCGTATTTACACTGATTTTACCTACGACCCTGCGTCGACGACGGTGGCGACCCCTCTTCATCAGGTGCTGCAACAGCGCCGTGGTGTTTGCCAGGATTTTGCCCACCTTGCTATTGGCTGTCTGCGTGCCCAGGGCTTCCCGGCGCGCTATGTCAGTGGCTATCTCGAAACACTGCCCCCGCAGGGAGAGAAAAAGCAAATTGGCTCCGACGCCTCCCACGCCTGGTTTTCCGTTTACTCGCCGGGGGAGGGTTGGTTTGAGTTTGACCCAACCAATGACAATGTGCCGACTGAGCAACACATTACCACCGCCTGGGGGCGGGATTACTCGGATGTGACCCCCTTGAGTGGTGTGATTTTCGAAGGGGGTGATTCCCAGGTGCTATCGGTATCGGTCGACGTGCAGCGTTTGGAGAATTGATAGGGCCAATTCACCCTGCTTTTAACATCAGAACTTAGCTGATATATTGGGGCGAGTGCCCCGTCTGGGCTTTTGTGTTTTGGTTAATTATAATGCCCCTCTGGGAAGTGAATTTTAATTAGTTAGCCTGCCTACAATAATAATCTTAGCGAACCTATTGATTTCAATCACGCTGGTGTCCGCTGCAGTTTTTAAGCGACTCTCTGGAGCGTCTGGTTTTGGGGCAGCGTCTGTTAATGAGTTGTACAACGATTTTATTAATCAAGTAATGAGGAAAAACTATGAGTGATACTCAAGCTATTGAGCTCGATGCCGTTGTTGTGGGTTCGGGTATGGCCGGTTTGTATATGACCAAGCGCCTGAACGACCGCGGCCTGAAGCTTCAGACCATTGAAGCGGGTTCCGGCGTTGGCGGTGCCTGGTACTGGAACCGCTATCCTGGTTGTCGTGCCGATCTGCCGATTATTGAATACTCGTACTCTTTTTCTAAAGAGTTAGAGCAGGAGTGGGACTGGAGCGAAGTCATGGCTCCGCAGCTGGAAATTGAGAGTTACCTCAATCACGTGGCCGATCGCTTCAACTTGCGTAAGGATATTAAATTCAATACGAAAGTGACGGACGCTATTTACGATGAAGCCGCCAATATCTGGACAGTTACTACCGATCAGGGCGATGTCTACAAGGCCAAATATTGCATTTTAGCGACGGGCTGTTTGAATGAGCCCAACTATCCGGACTTCAAAAACGCCGACACCTTTAAAGGTGAGGTGTACCACACGGCGCAGTGGCCACGAGACGGTGTTGATATGACGGGTAAGCGCGTCGCCATCATTGGTTGTGGTTCTTCGGGGGTGCAGGCCATCCCCCAGATTGCCAAGCAAGCCAAAGAGCTGATTACCTTCCAACGCAGCCCGGTTTACACCTTCCCCGCTAAAAATGCGCCGATGAACCCTGATTTCCTGGCTCAGGCTAAGCGCGATTACGATGACATTCGCGAGCAGCAGCGCAATAACGAAATGGGCATCTGTAACTACCGGGGGCCCAAAAAAGCCAAAGATCCGAATGCAGCGCCAACCCCCAAGCCCAGTAAAAAGATTTTGGATATCACGCCTGAGCAGCGCAAGCAGGAAATCAAAGACTTCGGCATTAATGTACTGACCCTGTATGTCGATACCTATTACAACCACGAGGCCAATGAGATTGCCTGCGAGCTCTATCGTGAGTATTTACACGAATATCTTGGTGATGCGCAAAAAGCCGATGCACTGTCGCCGAAGAACTATCCCCTGCATTGCAAGCGCCCCGTTATTGATACGGAATACTTCGCAGCGTTCAAGCAGGACAATGTTAGCGCTGTCGACCTGCGCGACAATCCTGTAGAAGAAGTCACACCTACTGGTCTGAAGACCAAGAACGGCGAATACGAGTTTGATGTTCTGGTCTACGCCACCGGTTTTGACGCCATGACGGGCACGATCAAGCGCTTGAATATTCGTGGCCGCGACAATGCCTTGCTGGCCGAACAATGGGAAAACGGCCCCCGCATGTACATGGGTTTGCAAAGTGTGGGGTTCCCTAACTTCTTCACCGTTACAGGCCCTGGCAGCCCCTCCGTAGTGAGTAATGTTCTGCATTCTATCGAGCAGCATGTTGAGTGGATTGACAATTGCATTGCCCATCTGATGGATAATAATGTCAAAACGATCGAACCGGAACTTGAAGCGCAGGATGCCTGGGTTGAGCATGTCAACAAGGCGGCAGAAGGTTCCATGATGACGGCGCCGACCTGTAATTCCTGGTATCTTGGCTCCAACGTTGAAGGTAAGCCTCAGGGTTTCATGCCTTATTTGGCAGGCACCAAGACTTACCGCGAAGAGTGTGAAGAAGTTGTCGCGAAAGGTTATGAGGGTTTTAAGCTAGAAACGGCTTAACATCAAAGATAACCCAGATTTACTTTGGGTTACGCATAAAAAAGGCCGCAATTGCGGCCTTTTTTATGGCGGTTATTTGTGTATTACCGCGCCCTTAAACAGGCAGTTCACGTTGCATAATTTGTGCAAAGCTATCCAATACGTTGAGCGTTAAACCCCAGATAACATCCTCTTGATAGCGAATACCGGGGAAAGTCATGCCCGAACCCCCAATGGGGTATTCCAGTTCCGTGGCAGAACTTTGCTTAAATAAATGGCTCATGGGCACCCAGAATACATGGGCGACTTCGTCCGGTTCGCGAGCAAAGACTGTGTTCTTTTCATCGCTGCCAATGTGATAAATAAAGGGCGATAAGACCAAATTGCGAGTCGCAACCTGGCGCGTAGGTAGGGGCCCTACTCGATGACTTGCGGTAAGCTTTAGGCCTACTTCTTCATGGGTTTCTCGTTCAGCGACAGAGTGAGCATCTCTATCGCTGCTGTCAGCTTTGCCACCGGGGAAGGCCACTTGCCCCGACCAGGGGTCGCCTGCACGCTCGGCGCGGCGAATAAAACAAACCTCCAGATCCTTCTCTCTACCGGCGAGAATCATGGCCACTGAGGCTTGTCTAGAAGTGGCTTTAAATTTGGCGGGTTTATGCTGGCGAGCGTCTAAGGCGTCGCGAATCTCATCAAGTGTCATCATCGCTCTAAGGGTGTCTTTTATTGACGTACACGTCAACTGAGATATGAGCCTAGCACTGTTTCAGCGTGACCTTCTGTTGGTTTATGCTAAGTTGATCTTCGTCACAGGGCAGTACTAGCACTGTTTGTTTTTGCAGGGGCTGGCTCTATACTGGTACTCGGTTTACTTTAGTTTTCAGCTGTTAGCCCAGCCGGATTCGAATATCGCTAGATAATGGACAAATATTAGCATGCAGGTTTTACCCGCGTGCAAAGCCCCTGGAGGAGCTGATTGTGACACTGGAAACGATTAAAAATATGAAGGTATTGCGTGCCCTGGCAATGACAGCAGCCTTATTTATTTGCCAGCCAGCCTGGAGCTATGAAGCCGATCCACATGGGCCTAGTGGTCTTGATATGACGGCAGATCTACTCATCGGTCGGCCGGTACTGCTGGCAACGACTATTGTCGGCTCTGCTATTTGGCTCGTTGCCCTGCCTTTTTCTGCGTTGGGCGGTAATGTTGAAGCGTCGACTGAAGCTTTGGTGATTGGACCTGCTAAGGCCACGTTTGTGCGTTGCCTTGGGTGCTCAGCGAATACCTACCAGGGTGGAAAATAGTTAGTGTTAGCGGCAGTGTCTTACTGTCGCGACTGGTCAGGCCTTTTTACTGAGCAGTCAATTTTCGACTGACTTTGATATACCTATTTCGATGACATCTCTTTTGAAGGCCTTCTAAGCCCTTCTTTCGGTGGTTCTTCCGCTGGCCCGGCAAAACACTGGGCGATGGCCATCCACTGTTCTGCGGGTTCTCCTGCAATCGTTAGTGTAGTGTCGGCAATGTTGCGCACCTGGGTCACGACCTGGCAAAACTCTACAGCGTCGCCGCTAATTTTGTTGTCTTCCTGTTCTGTATTCCACTCCCATAGCTCGCCCGAGGGCGCTTGCAAACTGATGTGCGGTGGCGGTCCGGGTGGGGTTAAGCCGCGATTGACGAAAGTCCACTGGTAGGTTTTTACACCAATGGTTGCAATGTGTTTAATGCGGTCACTTTGTTTGTATTGTGCGCCGAGCAAGTCGTAAATCGCCCAGCTATGGGCCCAGGTTTCCATTAAGCGAGCTGTGGCGAACATCTGTATGCCCATATCGGGGCCAGCCCAGGTCAGCCGTAATTTTGGATCACTGGCGGCAAAGCGATCGCACATTTCTAGAAACAGCCCTCGCCACCGCTCTAGCATTGGGGTTCCGCTCAAGTTGTCGAGCCACTGGCGGGTGAATTCTGACAGTGTTAACCCCGAACTCTGCACTTCAGCCATAAAGCTTTTGAAAGCCTGCCCGTCTTTATGAGAGGTGACACCCAGGTAGTCGCCAAAGTAGAGGTGGGCGACAACATCATTGACTGTCCAGGATTTGAAGGTGGTGGCCCGAGACCAGTCGGCCTCGTCCAGTGTCAGTAGGAATTGGTAGAGCTCGTCGCCTTCAGCGCGAAGATCGGCAACAATATTAGCGAGGTCGGTCATTAGCGTGTTTTTACTCTCAGATCTATCAAGACAGGTATCATATCGTTCTGAGAGAAGGCTTGTCTGTCAAAACGTGGGATGGAGTGTGTGAAGGTTTGGCCAAGCATTCTGCATATAAAATAATCGAATAACTATAGTCTTTAGAGCTATATATAATAAGGCGCTGATATAAACCATTAGGGGTTTCTGGCATGAATCAACGGCGTTCTACCAATAAGCCAGCCTACGCACGTTTTTTCCCCCTGCTCGGCGATATTAGGCAGACGGACAAAACTGAGTTTAGTCAGGATCTTCTCGCCGGTACGATTACCGCCATTCTCTTAATTCCCCAGGCTCTGGCCTATAGCCTGTTAGCTGGCTTGCCCCCCGAAGTCGGTCTGTATGCCAGCGTACTACCGCCGATTATTTACGCGTTTACCGGTACCAGCAGGGCGCTGGCCGTGGGTCCGGTGGCAGTGGCGGCGGTGATGGTTGCCGCTGCGCTAGTACCCTATGCGGACGGGGATCCCGATAAATACCTGACCGGTGCCTTAATTCTTTCCGCGCTTACCGGTTTTATTATGCTGGGCATGGGCTTTCTCCGATTAGGCTGGCTGACTAATTTTATTAGCCACCCGGTACTAACGGGTTTTACCACGGGTGCCGCTATTTTTATCGTTGGCACCCAGCTGGCAGCGTTAACGGGCATTAGTGTGCCGAGGGGCGTTAGCTTTGCCGTATTACTGCAAACGTTGGCCGACAATATCCACACGTATAATCTGGCGGCGGCGATATTCGGTAGTGCCGCCGTCGTGCTGCTCATTCTTGCTCGCCAGCCTTTGGTGGTACTACTGACGAAGTTGGGCATGAGGCAGCAAAGTGCAGTGATACTTGGGCGAACGGCCCCTCTTATCGTGGTTATTGGCGCCATATTAATTGCCGGGTTAATGGATGCCCATGTACGCTTCGATATCGCTGTGGTTGGCCTGGTACCTCAGGGCCTGCCCATGCCGAGCCTCGATTTTATGAAGGCAGAGGGCTGGACAGAGCTGCTACCGGCGGCGGGTATGATTGCCGTTATTGCCTACGTCGAAAGTATTTCTGTGGCCAAGGTGCTGGCCTTTCGGCGCCGCCAGAAAATAGATCCCGATCAGGAGTTTAGGGCTCTCGGCTTGGCCAACGTGGCGGCGGCCTGTGCCGGCACAATGCCGGTTGCGGGTGGCTTCTCTCGCTCCATGGTTAACTTTGATGCTGGGGCGCGTACCCAAATGGCGGCGATTGTTACGGCTGTGCTGGTGGGGCTCGCGGCCTTTCTGTTTACTGATCTACTGCAGAACCTACCCAAAGCCGTGCTCTCGGCAATTATCGTGGTGGCCGTGTGGCAGCTGATTGATATTAAAGGTTTAAAGCACACCTGGTCCTATGACAAGGGCGACGGCATTGCCCAGGGGATGACATTGGTGGGTGTGCTCGCCCTCGGTATTGAGCACGGTTTGATGCTCGGGGTTGGTCTTGCCCTGGTACTCTTTTTGTACCGCACCAGCAGGCCTCATATTGCCGTGGTTGGCCGCATTGCGGGTACCGAGCATTACCGTAATATTCATCGGCACAAGGTGGAAACATGGCCGCAGCTCTTACTGGTGAGGATTGATGAAAATATCTACTTTGCCAATACACCGCGCGTGGAAACCGATCTGCACAACCTGGTGCTCGATAGCACGATTACCGATGTGGTGCTGATTTTCTCCGGGGTTGCCTATGTCGATACGAGCGGCCTTGATATGCTGGAGACCATTGAGCAAGAGCTATCGTCTTCCGGGGTGCGCTTGCATCTGGCTGAGGTAAAAGGGCCGGTGCTGGACAGGCTCTGTGGCACGAAGCTTTACGAACGGCTCGGTGAAGAGAGGGTCTATCTATCGACAGAAAAAGCTGTTGAAAAGCTGCTTCCATCTGCCTGAGTAGTAAAAGTGGTGTTTAAAAAACGGGGCTCAGGTGCCCCGTTTTTTATTGCGCTGATGGCGATTTAGTTTTAGCTGATTTCAAGTCCGGCTAAACCCCCTTCGGCGCGCCAGTCGTCAAGAATCTTAAAGAATTCGACCGGCCCACCACCGTACTGCCCGGCGAGAAAGCCATTACCGCCATTGCCTTTGCCCTCATTATTGTAATAGCCCGGCGTGCATTCTGCGTAGAACTTTTCCCCCATACCGGCGAGTCTATTGATGGTTGCGACCCATTCCGCTTCTGCATCCGCCGATGCCTCTATGCTCGTCGCTTTATGATCCAGGCCATATTTAATGACGTAGGCGATGTGCTTTGCCTGCTCATTAAGGGTGTGGGGCACGTTGGCGGTATAGCCCGTTTGGGTGAAGCCGATAAAGTAGCAGTTGGGAAAGTCGTGGCTGTGCATGCCGTGAAAAGTAGACAGACTGTTGGCCCACTTTTTGCTGAGGGCGGTTTTTCCTTTGCCAATAACGTCATAACCCGATTGGCTGGTGTAGTTAGTGCCGACCTCAAAGCCGGTAGCAAAAATCAAACAGTCCAGCTCATACTCTTTGCCATCGACGATGACACCTTTTTCGGTGACGCGTTCAACACCCTGACCCAGAGTATCGACCAGTGTCACGCTGTCGCGGTTGAAAGTATCGAGGTATTCATCGTGAAAACCGGGGCGCTTACAGAATTGCCGATAATAGGGCTTCAGTTTCTCTGCTGTTTCCTGATCTTTAACGATACTGCTAGCGCGGGCGCGTATGCCCTCCATTTTCTGGAAGTCGGCGATTTCCATTGCCAGCTCCTGCTCCTCGGGTGACATGTCTGCACTGTCGCCAGCGGCGGAAAGTATGGTCTGCAGATTGCGGAAAATATCTGTCCAGCCATCGTTAACCAGATCCTCGTCCTGCTGGCCACCGGTGGCGATAATATTAAAGTTATCCATGCGCTGTTGATGCCATCCGGGCTTTAAAGTCTTTGCCCAGTCTTGATCGGTAGAGGCGTTATTTCTGACATCAATGGAGGAGGGTGTGCGCTGGAAAACATAAAGTTCTTTAGCCGACGCTCCAAGATGAGGAATACATTGCACCGCCGTCGCCCCGGTACCAATGATGCCCACGCGCTTATCTTTTAGCCCACTAAGCCCACCCTCTGCGTTGCCTTTTGTATAGGCGTAATCCCAACGGCTGGTGTGGAAGGTGTGGCCTTTAAATGAGTCGATGCCCGGTATGCCCGGCAATTTAGGTCGGCTCAATAAACCATTGGCCATAGCCACATAATGAGCTTTTATTTTATCGCCGTGATTGGTAGAAATGACCCAGCGAGAGATGGACTCATCCCATTGAATTTCAGTCACTTCTGTTTGCAGACAGGCGTTATCGTAAAGCTGATATTTATCGGCGATGGCTTTACTGTGTGCCAAAATCTCTGGCGCGAAAGAATATTTCTTAGAGGGAATATAGTTGAGCTCTTCGAGTAGTGGAAAGTAAATATAGGACTCCACATCGCACTGGGCACCAGGGTAGCGATTCCAGTACCAGGTGCCGCCAAAGTCGCCGCCTTTTTCAATGATGCGAATATCTTTAACGCCGGCCTCGCGCAGGCGCACACCCGTTAAAAGCCCGCCGAAACCGCCGCCAATAATCGCCACTTCAACCTCGTCGGTTAGCGCTTCGCGGCTAAAGCCAGGCTCCACATAGGGGTCGTCAACGTAGCCGGTAAAATCCCCGCTGGGTTGTTGATATTGGTCGAGACCATCACTGCGAATGCGCTTGTCTCGCTCCGTTCGGTATTTTTCCCGCAGTGTGTCCGGGTCGAAATTCAGTTTTGTCAGGTCAATGGCTTGCGTTGTTGTAGTGCTCATATTTTTATCCCGTATAGTAATAAATTATTAGTTTTATGATTGGCAACAGGTTGCGGTGCGAATGTTGATAGAGGTCTTGGGCGGTTTTTATTGCTTCTCTAATTCTTCTGACGAAGGTTTTTCTTTAAGGGGGCGACACTCAAGCTCAATATTGAGTCTATTTGGAGTTCTAGCCGTCGTGTATCGAATCGAAACATCAGTATTGGGTTTTAGTCGTCTTTTAAAGGATTTCTTTTGTTCAATTCGCGGGTCGAAACTTGCTTTGCATTGGACAGTACGTGAGTCAAAGTTGGATAACTTGAGGATGGTGAGCGAGCCCGGTGCATTGACCTTGTTGCTTTCGACAAAAACGTTTGCGCCATTGAGTTTTTTCTTTAGATGAACAGAATAGACTTCGCTTGCAAGGGCGTTGTTGAGTGTGATGAGAAGTAGGGAGGACACCGCAAGCTTGATGGCAATAGTGGATTTGTTCAGCATAACTATATCTCGACAGCTAAATTTGTGGATGGAGTCCGCCTGCTCTTAGGGTAGGCGGTGGGGTTAACATTAGGTGGTATGGGTTATTTGCCGTGATAAACCGGCTCGCGCTTCTCGGCAAAGGCCTTGGGTCCCTCAATGGCATCGGCAGTTTTGAAGATACGCTCGGCAATGACAGCTTCCGTTGAAAAGGCCTCACTCCAACCCATGTTATAGGTGTTGATGGCGGCCTCTTTGGCGGCCTGCACCGCTAGCGGGCCGTTAGCGCAAATCATTGCCGCGTATTTCTCACACTCGACCATCACCTGGTCGGCGGGCACGACTTTATTAATGAGACCGAATTGCAGTGCTTCTTCGGCAGTGATTTGGCGGCCGGTAAGCAGAATATCCATGGCGTGGCAGTAGGGGATTTGGCGAGGTAAGCGCACGTGGGAGCCGCCGCCGGGGATAATTCCCCAGTGCACTTCAGGCAGGCCAAAGCGGGCGTGCTCTGCGGCAACGCGAATGTCCATGCCCTGCAATATTTCTGTACCACCGGCCAGACAGAAGCCATTAACAGCGGCGATGATGGGCTTGAAGACACCGTGGAAAAAGCGCTTGCTCGGGTCTTTCATAAAGCGCTCGCCCTTGTCGGCATCCTCTGTCAGCTTGGTGATCGTCTTTTTCAAATCGGCGCCGGCACAGAAGGATTGCGCGCCAGCACCGGTGACAATCAGCACTAGCAATTCATTGTCATTATTGAAATCGTCGGCAATACGGTCGAGATCCTCCAGCATTTTGGGGGTAATTGAGTTCATCTCCGACGGGCGATTGAAAGTCATATAGGCCAGCTTGCCCTTCTTTTCGTACAGCAGGTCGTCGTCTAATCCAGAAATGCTCACAGTTTTTCTCCGTTGTTGTTTTGGGTGTTGGTACGCTTGTCGCCAAGCTGGTCTGGAAAGATACCGTGAGCGATGGGGGCTAGGCAATGGCAATATTTTTCATGGTTACCCATGAGTACAAAGGCGAGGTTTGTTGACAGGCCTGCAAGCGGCGATTAGCGTGGCAGCCACAAACTTTAATCATTAAAAAAACAGGAGTGATTTATGAGTGGAAAAATGCAGGATAAAGTGGTCGTTATTACCGGTTCCGGGTCGGGAATTGGCCGTGAAGCCGCGTTAATTTTTTCCCGTGAAGGGGCAAAGGTTGTGGTCTCTGATGTCAACGTTGCCGGTGGCGATGAAACAGTGGCGCTGGTCAAAGGTGCCGGTGGTGAGGCGACCTTTATTAAGTGTGATGTTTCAAAAGGCCCCGAGGTTGAAGCCTTAATTAAAGGCGCGGTTGATACCTATGGTCGGCTCGATGCCGCCTTTAACAACGCGGGGGTAGAGGGTGACACCCAGGCGACAACTATTACCTGCACCGAAGAAAATTTTGATTTGAATATCGCCGTCAACCTGAAGGGTGTCTGGTGGTGTATGAAATATGAAATCGAACAGTTTCTACGCCAGGGTTCGCCGGGAGCGATCGTCAATACCTCTTCGCTCGCTGGGCTGGTAGGTGTGCCCCGTGGCAATGCCTATGTGGCTGCCAAGCATGGCGTTATTGGTATGACCAAGTCGGCGGCACTGGAATTCGCGAAAAAAGATATTCGGGTTAACGCGGTATGTCCGGGCGCCATCGAAACCCCGATGCTTAATCGCATCGTCAAAGGCTCCGAAAAGGGCTATGAAATGATGCGCAAAATGGAACCCGTTGGGCGCCTGGGTAAGCCCTCAGAAATTGCCGAGGCGGCAGTCTGGTTGTGCTCGGATCAGGCCTCTTTTGTCACCGGTCATCCGATGTCCGTGGATGGCGGTAGCTTTGCCCAGTAGCCACATTTACAACGGGTCTTTAATGAGTGAGAATCGGCGCCTGGAATTAACAATAAAAATCAGAAGGTAATAATGGGTGTTTCCGGGCAAGGTTTTGGATGCCTCTCCGTTGGGCGAATGCTAAGGGCAGCAGTCGGTGGGCTGCTCCTGACATTTCTGTGTTCACTGGCAGTGGCGGCTAGTTTTGCTCGGCTGAATATTGGCGCGGACAATATCGCCGCGTCGGGATACGATCTGGTGAGCTATTTTGATGCGCGTGTCGAGCCGGGGAAGGTAGATTTTGCCTCGCGTTATCAGGGTGCTACCTACCTTTTTAGCTCGGCTGCCCATGTGCAGCAATTTGAATCTGACCCGCAGCAATTTCTCCCCGCCTACGGGGGTTATTGTGCCTATGGTGTGAGTATGGGTAAGCGCTTGCCCATCGACCCCAGCGCCTATGAAGTCGTCGCAGGGCGCCTCTATTTACTCTTGAACCGGGCCACTCAAAAAACCTGGCAGCTCAATCGAGACAATAATATAAGCATTGCCGACAGGCTTTGGCGTACGGCGGAACACAAGCCCTAGTCACTTGCAGGTAAAATAACGGGCGGAGTGCTCCACTTGAGAGGTTTTTAAACACCTTGAAATACACCGATAAGATATTTTTTAAGCTCGCTCGCCGGGTAATTATTGTTAGTGCTTTGCTGTTTGTGATGATTGTTGCGGGTTTCGAGGGTGTGCGCTACTTGGACCAGCGCGATCGTATGGAGGGCAAACTTCGAGAACTTGCGGCAACCTATTCACTGCTTCTGTCTGAGCCTTTATACGAGGATAACTTGCGCACAGTGCGCCTGATTAGTGCCGGATTGATGATCGATAGTGATGTCGAGGCCTTTGTTATCCGTGATAAGGATCGCCAGGTTATCGACGCCTTTGGGGAGATGAGTGCCCCCGTAGTGGTCGGAGATGAGCGTTCTGCAGGTCTGGAAGCGCGAGGGATTACTGACTACCAATTGATTACCTCCAACCTGCATTTTCACACCGTGACCAGTATTCAGCACGCCGATGCTCAGGGCACGGTGGTTATCGGCGAGCTGGAGCTGCGGTTAAGCCCGCAGCGGATCTACACGCTTATAATTGCCGATCTCAGCATGTCGATAATGTTGCTCGGGTTTTTTGCTGTCGTGGTGCTGATAACTACGCGTTCGGCGTACACGGCTTTTATCGGTCGGCGCTTGAACCTGCTACTGGGTGATATTCGCCGAGTTGAGGATTCATTCCCTCATCAGCCAGTGTCATCGGGTGGTGCCAGGGACGAACTGGGTCTTATTGTTGATGCCTATAACGAGGCCCATCGAAGGCATCAGGTGTCACAGGACAAAATACAACACTATCAGGATAGCCTTGAACAACAGGTCGCCGACAGAACCCTCGATCTGGAAAGGGAGCTAGAGGAGCACGCGATTACTTCCAGGCAGTTGTTTCTCGAGAAGCAGCGCGTTGATGTGACCTTGAACTCGATTAAAGACGCTGTCTTTAACATCGATAGCAAGGGACGTGTCGTGTTGGCCAACCCTGCCTGTGAACAACTGCTGGGCATTGAGTTACTGGATTGCCTGGGCAGGAGTATTTTTGATCTGCTGCCCCATGAAGATGTTGATAATTTGTCGCTGGTGCAAGACATACAAGCCTTTATCGACAGCGGTCACAGCCCCCACAAAACCCATGAAATTTATCTGCGCTCTCAAACGGATCAAGTCATCAATGCCGAGGTGACCTTGCTGCCCTTTGTCGATAGCGAGCAGAGTTCACCGGGGATGGCGATCTTTATTCGCGATGTGACCCTGCAATACCAGATCACCGAAAAGCTGACCTACGAAGCCAGGCACGACCCTCTGACAGGCCTGATTAACCGGCGGGAGTTCGAGCGACGCTTGAGTAGTTTTAACAGTACTCCTGCCGACAATAATGAGCAGCATGTACTGTGCTTTCTCGATCTCGATTATTTCAAAGTCGTTAACGATACGGCTGGCCACCAGGCTGGGGATCAGGTTTTAAAAGACATCGCCACTGGGCTGAGCGGCTTACTGCGTACTTCCGATACCCTGGCTCGATTTGGCGGTGATGAATTTGGGGTGATCCTGGCGGCCTGTGATAGAGCCAATGCAAGCAGGATTTGCGAGTCTATGCGTGCCTTTGTGGCCAGCTACCGCTTTGCCAGTGGTGGTGTGGATTTTATCTTCGGCGTCAGCATTGGTGTCGTGCGCTTTGCGCCGGGTACTTTTACATCCAAAGAGTTATTACGCTTGGCTGACCAGGCTTGCTACGCAGCTAAAGCCGAGGGGCGCAATAAGGTCTGTTTTGACCGTATGGAATATCATTGAGTTCCATTGGGGCGCCCTCCTGGGCTGGGCCATTGTGCGGCCTCTTTCGTCGCCGCTGGCAAGTGCCGGATGCCACTATATTTTCTCAATCTCAATCTCAATCTCAATCTCAATCTCAATCCCAATAAATCTTTGTTACCAAAGGGATAGACAAGCAGGGTGTTTGCCCCTGTTTGTTTGCGCCTCCGTCAGCACTTAGTCACAATGGCTCGCCTAAATTTTTTAGTCGAAACATTTAATTAACGCAATAAAGGAAAATAAAATGTCTGGAATCGTTCAGGATAAAATCGCCGTTGTCACGGGTGCCGCCGGTGGCATTGGCCGCGCCGCAGCGCAAATTTTCGCGCGTGAGGGCGCCAAAGTCGTGGTCTCTGATCTGCAGGAAGAAAACGGCCAGGAGACCGTCAAATTAATTCAGCAAGCCGGCGGTGAAGCCGTCTTTGTACGTTGTGATGTCTCTCAGGCGGCGGATGTCGAAAGCCTGATTCAACAGGTGGTCGCCACCTACGGTCGCCTCGACTGCGCCTATAACAATGCCGGTGTTGAAGGTGACTGGACGCGCATTCACGAGTGCACGGAAGAAAACTTTGACCTCAATTACAACGTCAATTTGAAGGGTGTGTTCTTTTGCCTGAAGTATCAAATACGTCAGTTTCTCGAGCAAAAAAGCCCCGGCGCCATTGTTAGCACGGCTTCTATTGCCGGTCTTGTGGGTTCGAAAAATGCCGGTGCCTATGTTGCCGCCAAACACGGCGTGCTCGGTTTAACGAAAACGGCCGCTCTGGAATACGGCACCAAAAATATCCGCGTTAATGCGGTCTGCCCCGGTGTGATTCGCACACCCATGCTGGAGCGCATGTTTGAAGCCAAGCCGCAAATGGAAGCCGCGATGCTCGGTTTTGAGCCCATCGGTCGCTTCGGTGCGCCGACAGAAATTGGCGAAGCTGCCGTATGGTTGTGTTCCGACCAGGCGTCTTTCGTTACGGGTCACCCAATGGTTGTCGATGGCGGCGCCGTTGCCTGTTAACAAGCTGTTAACGCATCGTAAGAACTGTTTATAGCTAAAGGGTCAGTGTTGACATAAATCGCGCTTGCAATTTATGTCAACACCCTGCTTAATGCGGTCAGGTTAACAGTTGGTAACCACTATTGCCTCTTTGGTAACGACGGTTCACCTCTTTGGCGTCAAATTCGCCCTCTGGCGGGCTCTGAAGCAGGCTGTTATCTAAAACAACTTTCATGATTCTACTGATGGAGCGGAGTAAGAGACTATGAGTAGCTTAGGCTTTGGTTTTATTTCTGCGGATTCTCACATTGTTGAGCCCGCCAATTGCTATACCGATTTTATTGACCCCAAGTTCAGGGACAGAGCGCCAACCATTCAAAGGGATGCCACGGGCAACGACATTTATGTCATACCCGGTATGGACTCCACTATTCCCCTCGGGCTGGTTGCCGCCGCTGGTTTGACCCCAGAAGACCTGGCCGGTCGCCGTGAAGGTTGTACTTTTGAGTCATTGCATCGCAGTGGTTGGGACGCGAGCTGTCGTGTTGCCGATCAGGATCGCGATGGTGTGGTTTCAGAAATCATCTACCCATCGGTTGGTATGGCTCTGTGTAACCACTCCGACTTTGCGTACAAGACAGCCTGTATGCACGCCTATAACGAGTGGTTGGAAAGCTACATCTCCGATGCACCCGAAGGCCGCTTGTTTGGTCTGGGCCAGACTTCCTGTGAGTCGGTTGAACAGTCGATTAAAGATCTTGAAGATGCCAAGAAAAAGGGCTTTGTCGGCATTATGATGCCCGGTAACCCCCAGCACGAAGATTACGACCACCCCATGTACGACGACCTTTGGGCCTGCGCAGCTGAGCTTGAAATGCCACTGTCTTTCCACATTCTGACCTCAAAAGGCGGATCGGTTGACGAAGTACTTATGGCCCGTGGTAACAAGATCAATGGCTTCCTCAACATCATTCGTGGTGTACAGGACGTGATGGGTCTGTTTGTACTCGGTGGTATTTTCGACCGTCACCCCAAGTTGAAGTTTATTGCCGCTGAAGCCGATGCCGGTTGGTTGCCCCACTATGCCTACCGTATGGACCACGCCTACGAGCGCCATGGTTTGTGGCTGGGCGGTGGTAAGAATCTGGAAAAAATGCCCAGTGACTACCTCAACGACCACGTTTGGCTGACTTTCCAGGATGACTGGATTGCTTTTAAAGTCGCTAATCTGATGAACCCGAAGAAGCTGGTTTGGGCCAATGATTTCCCCCACAGTGATGCTACATGGCCCTGGTCTCAGGAGCTGGTAGAGAAGCATTCTGCTGGTTTAACGGCCGAGCAAACTCGCTGGATCATGCGTGACAATATTATTGAGTGCTACAACTTGCCGATTGATAAAATTCCGGCATAAGTGGTCTCATAATTTGATCTGAATAAAAAACCCGATGTTCATGGCATCGGGTTTTTTTTGCTTAAAATAAGGTGAAAACTATGCAATACGATTTAAAAATCAGTGGCGGCACCATTGTCGACGGCACCAATACGCCACGCTACAAAGGTGATCTCGGTATTGTCGATGGTAAAATTGTCGCCATTGGTGACGCGCCGGGTGCGGCCAAAAAAACCATCGACGCCACGGGTAAAATTGTTTGCCCCGGCTTTATCGACAACCACACTCACTACGATGCTCAGGTGCTGTGGGACCAGATGATGACCATCTCGCCCTGGCACGGTGTTACCACCGTATTATTGGGTAATTGCGGCTTTGGTGTGGCCCCGGTGAGAAAGGCCGATCAGGATACGATTATTCGCACCCTTGAGGGCGTCGAGGGCATGGATGCCAACTCCATGCGTGCCGGTCTGGGTAAGGACTGGCCTTTTGAAACCTTCCCCGAATACATGCAAACCCTCGAAAATATAGGTGTTGGCATTAATGTCGGTGCCTTGATTGGCCACACGCCCACCCGGCTGTATGTGATGGGTGATGACTCCACCGAACGCGAGGCCACTGGCGACGAAGTGCAAAAGATGCG
>CAYWXW010000024.1:21133-32346 GCA_964462265.1 uncultured Porticoccaceae bacterium
AATGTCACCTGGACGGCTTTGCTCCAGGGCGTGAGCCTGGGCGGCGGCGACCACAATGAACAGCTGGCCCGCTCCGCTGAAATTAACGCCAATGGCGCGCGGGTTTTTCCCCAGGTCAGCCCTCGTTCACTCAGTTTTGATATGAACATGAAAGCGCCCTTTCTATTTGAAAGCATGGCGACCTTTAAGCCCGTGTCCGAGGCCGATTTAGAAGGGCGTCGAAAAATCTATGCCGACCCTAAATTCCGCGCCGATTTTAAAGCCGAAGTGCTGACCGGCAAGTCGGTGGTGCTCGGTGGCTGGCATGACACAGTGATTTCAGACTACCCCATTGACCCTTCATTGAAGGAACAAAAGTTATTCGATATTGCCAAAAGCCGTGGCCAGGATCCGGTCGATACCTTGCTCGATATGGTGCTTGATAGTGACTTCGGCTTGCGCATTCGCAGCCCCATCGGTAACTACGATGAGGTCGAAGTGGAGAAATTACTGAAAGACCCCAACACTGTGATCGGCCTCTCCGATGGCGGAGCCCACGCCAGCCAGTTATGTGATTCTTGTTACGCCACCTACCTGTTGGGTTATTGGGTACGCGAAAAAGGTGCCATTGAACTCGAGCACGCTATCTGGATGCTCACCTCACGAGTGGCCGATGTTATTAATATTGTTGACCGTGGTCGTTTGGAAGTAGGCCTGGCTGCCGATGTAGTGGTTTTTGATGCGGCAACTGTGGGTGCCGGTGACCTGCAGCGGGTCAACGACCTGCCCAATGGCGCTGACCGTTTGATTTCTGAAGCCAGTGGCATTGAGGCGGTCATTGTTAATGGTGTGCTGCTGCGCGCTAATAATGTCGATCAACTTAATCCGGCCAATGACAGGTTGCCCGGAAAGATATTGCGCGGCAGCACGGATGGAGCGCGTGCTTAATTATTAAGTCCTTTGTCTGCAACATAAAAACCCTACAAGAGGACCTGTTGTAGGGTTTTTAATATTGCAATAGTGAATGTAGTAGAGTTGGATCCTGAAAAATAAATTCTAATAATAGTAAAGAGTCGTTTGATGAACACCGCAGTAAAAAATGATGTTTTCCTTTTCGATGCTGACGCCCATGTTCTTGAGCCGCCCGACCTGTGGGAAAACTATCTCGAAGCTGAGTTTCAGCACCGGGCCATTAAATTCGAAAAAAATGCCCAGGGCATTGATCAGCTTTATGTCGATAACGAAATCGTCCTGCCCAATTGTGCCGCCGCACTGGGTGGCGCAGAGTTAGACCGCCTCAAGGCCTTTGATCCAAGCTCTACTCTGAGTTATCTCGATGGCGCACCGGCGGGCAGCATGTTCGGGCCAGATCGTATCAAGCATTTCGATGAGTGGGGTTTAAGTGCCGGACTCGTGCTGCCAACGGTCGGTATATTCTGGGATGTAGCGGACAATAAACTGGCCAATGCCTACTGCCGGGCCTATAACAACTGGGTTTATGATTTTCAGGCTGCCGACCGCGACCGCTTGGTGATCGCCGCCCACCTCAACCTGCGCGATATTGATGAAGCGGTGAAAGAACTGGATATTCGGCTGAAACAGGGTTTTAAAGGTGTGTTTTTAGCCCCCGAGCGGGTCGATGGCAAGTCACTGGCCAATGGCCACTTTGATCCTCTTTGGGCGCGTATTGAAGAGGCGGGGGTGCCCTTGCTGACTCACGTTGTGGTGCGTACTCGACGCTTTGTCACCGGCTTTGTTGGCGATTGGTATGACACCCCAGCCAACCGCACGTTTACCTTTGCTCTCGGTGCTACATCCCAGGTGATGCCCGCCTGCATGGCCATGGTGATGGATGGCTTATTCGATAAATTCCCCAAGCTTAAATTGCTCGCCATTGAAGCGGGCTGTGGTTGGGCCGCCTATGCCATGGATCGGCTCGATGAAAAGTACAAGCACTTCAGCACCTTTGACAAGCCTTTACAGCTGGAAAAGCCCAGTGAGTATTTCCGCCGCAACCTCTGGTTCGTCGCCGAGCCAGAGGAGCGCACCATTGGCTCCATGCTCGATTTAGTGGGCGAAGATAGAATTCTCTGGGGTTCCGATTTCCCTCATATTGATGCCGATTTAGAGGCTCCCGGGCATATTGCCCAAAGTGTTAGCCATTTACCCGAGCACTTACAGCGAGCTGTATTGGGTGAAAATGCTAGAACACTCTTTAATTTATGAAAAGCAAATTAAGAGGTAGGACATGAGTAGTAAAAATATAGAAGACATTGCGATAGATTTACAGCCTTTAATCGTAGAGCACCGCCGTGAAGGTGAAATCAATGCGCGTCTTGCTAGCGAGGTTGTGAGTGCCGTTGGTAAAGCGGGAATGTTTAGAATGTTCGCGCCAAAGGAGGTTGGCGGACTTGAGCTCACACCCTCAGAAGCATTTCGTGCAACGGTTGCGATAAGTGCAGCAGACCCTGCGGTCAGCTGGTATATCGTCAATTCAATGGCGGGTTGCATGATAGCCGCTGCTCTGCCTGAAGCAGAGCGTAATGCATTATTTGTCGAACCGGATAGGAATTTTGGTTTCTCTGCCGTTGCCCTGGCAAAGGCGACGCCGGTTGATGGGGGCTATCGTCTTAATGGCACATGGCCAGTGGTGACGGGGTGTAATGATTCACTATGGTGTGCGCTGGCGGGCATAGTGCATGAAGGTGACACGCCACGGCTATTGGCGAATGGCCGTCCAGATGCACGTATATTCCTCGTGCCTACCGACCAGCTGGATATCGATCAAACTTGGCAGCATGCTGCCGCTATGCGTGGTACGGGTAGTAATCAGGCAAACGCGAAAGATATTTTCGTTCCAGAGGTGCTAGCTCACTCGCCAGGTAGTGCGGCATTAATTGATAGACCCCTGTTTCGTAGTGCCCCCTCTTTATTGACGTTACCAATATTTGCAGCTGTAGCTGTCGGCGTGTTGCAGGGTGCTATTGATGCAGCAAGTGGTGAAATTAAATCCAAGGTGTCATCGATAACGGGTAAGGCACTGAGAGATCAAACAGAAACCCAACTTGTCATTGCTGATGCCAGCGCTGCTCTGCGCTCTATTCGTGCGGGCTCTCTCGAGGCCTTCGATAAGGTATGGGAAGGGCTTAAAAGTGGTGAGCCGATTCCTAACGAATTAAAAGCTGAAATGTATTCATCCAGTTTTTACGCCGGTGATGTGGCACGTGAAATGGTTAGTCGGCTTTACACCAAGGGCTCTCGAGCTGCCTTTATGCAAGGCCATGCACTGGAGCGGTGTCTGGCAAATATTCATGCCGTTGTCGCAGCTATTGACGCTCGCCGTGGTTTTCATCATTCCGCAGGCTCGGTGATGCTTGGTGGAGAGCCGTTAGAAGCTGCGTTTTAATCAATCTTGAGTTGCACCTTATCTAATGATCTACGACTTTTGCCTTAAGAACAGTCAATAGATAGGTAACCTGGTTTAGGGGTGTCTTTTGGGCCGAGCTGTTGTGAAAGTGAGATGTTCTGAATGCTCGTAATTAAGTTGGTTCCGATCTTTGATATATGTCATGGTGCAGATGCTGGAATCTTAAGTAGAGTGATTGTCGTATGCGTAGTTAATCAAGCTCTCTCAGCTAGCAAGGATTAAAACCATGAAAAAAATTCTTTCTTTAGTGTTAATTAGTTTTATTTGTTTGGGTGCCAGTTCGGTCACTTTTGCTAGTGAAGACGAACAGCGTTTATTTGTTAGCTTAACATCCGATGATCTCGACCGTGCGGCTATGGCGGTATCTGTCAGTAATAAGGTCTTGAGTACAGGCAGTATTTCGGCAACGATCTATTTAAGTGCTCAGGGCGTTAGGTGGGTGGATAAAAATATTCCGCAAAATAAATATGTCAATGGTAAAACCATACCTGAAATGTTGACAGAGTTTATGGCTGCTGGTGGTAAGGTCATTCTTTGTAAAATGTGTATGGAAAACATTGGTGGTATTAAACCAGACGAAGTTATCGAAGGGGTTGAGCTAACAGGCGGGCTAGACGCTATGTTTGCGGAAAATACCACAGTGCTTACGTATTAATTACAGTGTGTAAATTGCCACTTAAACTCGATATTGTTTAAGTGGCAATTAACTAAAAGATTTTGTTTTATAGGTTGGTTTTTTTCAAAACGTCGACAGCCTCGTTAGTCATTTCAGTTTCATCCCTCATTAATATTTTCGCAGTACCATGCTGTCAGCGACTCCAGCTCATGGGCGATTGTTCCGCTATCGATGCCCTCCGTGACTTTCATTATTCCGCAGGTTTGGTTATCTTGGGTGAGAGCCGTTGGAAGCTTCTGTTTAATAAAGCCTGAATTCAGATAATAACTGCGACCTGCAAGTTGTAATGAGCTCTTCAATCGCAGTCCTTTACGATTTTATAAATATAATTTTAAGGAGTAGTTAATGAATATAGAGAATATTGATGAGGCGCTAGCTTGTATTGATAAGCTATCAGATGATTTTGCCAGTACGTATGCGCAGAGAGACTTGAAGGGTGAATACCCCAAAGAAGAGATGGATAAGCTCAAGCAAAGTGGTGTGCTGGGTTTTTCGGTGCCAAAAAGTCATGGTGGTCTCGGTTCCTCCTGCGCAGATATAACACGTGCCATTATTTCTTTTTCGCAGGGCAATCCTGCCGTAGGTCAAATGTTTTTGGTGCATTGTTTACTCGGTGCCTCTTTTCTCGATGAGTTGGCTCCCGAAGAACTAAAGGCAAAGGTGTTTGCCGATATTGTTGAAAGAAATGTTTTTCTCGGTAATGCCGCTTCAGAAAAAACCAATGACCCGAAAAAGGGTTACGATCTGACATTAACCCCGGTAGATGGGGGCGTTGAAATTAGCGGTAAAAAGTTTTTTTCCACAGGCTCGTTAGCGGGTGACCAGCTTGCGGTCATCGGTATGTACGGTAGCAATATGGGGCTTGCGATTGTGCCTAGCGATGCCAAGGGTTTACAGATAGTGGACGACTGGGATGCTATGGGCCAAAGGGGCACCGGCAGTGGCACGACTATTTTCGACAAAGTGTTTGCGCCCTCTGAAATGGTGATGGCCAGTATTACCGATGAAAGCCGACAAATGGCAGTGACCAACCTACTAGGGCCTATTACACAAATAGGTTTTACTGGGGTATTTATTGGCGCTGCCAAAGGTGCAATGCGTGAAGGTATTGCCTATGTCAAAGAAAAGACGCGGGCCTACCCCTGGCCGGGTCTCGATTTTGATAAGGCGATAGATGACCCCTATATTCTCAGCACTATTGGCGCACTCAGTTCACAGTTGGCAGCAGCAGAGGCGATGGCTTATGAGGCTGCGCGATTAGTTGATGTGGCTCTCGATGCACGGGAAAATGCCAGTCCAGAGAAGATGGCCAGTTTGCGCGCGGCAGCTTCCGTTGCGGTCTCTCAGGCTAAAGTTGTCGCTACTGATACCGGGTTAAAAGTTTGTCAGGATATCTTTACCGCCTGTGGCGCACGCTCGGCACTGCGCGAGCAAAACCTCGATCGCTTCTGGCGAGACATCCGCACCTTGAGCTTGCATGACCCCCTTAGCTTTCGTACACGGAGCGTGGGTGAGTATCTTCTGCAGGATAAATTTCCAACGCCTGCGCTTCGATATTGAGTCTCTGTGAACAGTTGCTGATGTATAGTTCAGTTTCTTCAATAACAATTAATCCTTAACAGGGGGGCTAGTATGTCAGGGCAAACAGCAAAAGCAGCAGGAGAGTTTGTTGGCAAAGTGATTGGCGATGCCACGGGGATGATGACAATTCGTCTCTGTGCCATTGGTGATCGCCTGGGTTTATTTACTGATCTCGCCGAGAATGGGCCGGCGACGAGTCAGACACTGGCCGATCGCACTGGCCTTAACGAGCGCTATTTACGCGAATGGATTTACGGCATGTCACTGGCGGGTTATCTGTCTTTCGACAAGCAAACCCGTGAAGTCTCCATGCCCGAGGCACATATCCCCGCACTGGTCGACGTCGGCGGGCCACTGTATCAGGGCGGTTTGTTCAAAATGTTTACCGGTTTTATGCAGCCCTACGAAGATTTGATCGAGTCCTTTCAAAAAGGTGGTGGCATAGATTACAACGCCTACCCTGATGACTTCTGGAAAGGCCTTGAGCACAATTCTTGCGTGCGCTACAAAAATTTACTGGTCAGTCAGTGGTTGCCAGAGATGCCCGATGTACAGGCCAAGTTGGAAAATGGCGGTACTTTTGCCGACTTCGGTTGTGGCGCAGGGCGCTCGTCGATTGAGCTGGCGAAGGCTTTCCCCAAAGCCAAATTCTATGGCTTTGATCTGTTCCCGCAAAATATTGAGAATGCTCGTAAAACGGCAGAAGAAGAGGGCGTTAGTGATCGGGTTGAATTTCAGGTGCACGATATTGCCAAAGGAGTGCCCGGCAAGTTCGACGTGGTCGCCACCTTCGATCTCATTCACGATATGGCTGACCCTAAGGGTGGTTTAAAAGCCCTGCGTCAGGCCTGCAAAGATGACGGCATTTATGTGCTGATGGATGTCGATTGCACCGATGACCCGGCCGATAATGAAGGCCCATTGGCGGTATTTAAACTCGGTGCCAGCCTGCATTTCTGTATGACCAGTTCGCTGGGACAGGGCGGTATGGGCCTGGGCACTGTGGGTTTACCCGAGTCGAAAGTGAAGGAGTTTAGCAGTGAAGCTGGCTTTTCGTCGGTCCGACGCCTGCCAATTGAGCACCCTTTAAACGCCCTCTACGAAATTCGCCCTTAAGTTTTCACGCTTAAGTTTTTTAACCTGGGTTTTCGAGCTTGTCACCGCGCCCTGTTCGGGGTGCGGTGCTGCGTGTGCGTTATACTGGTCTGTGGCAATCAGCTTGCTAAAAACAAGGCCTACACTAAATAGATAATAAAAATGACAGTTAAAACCCCCGATCAAGTCTTGCCTGCTAAACCCGAACAACGCTCCTGGCATGGGCCAATCGCTGTACTCGTTGCCTTTATTACCCTGGGCGTGGTTTACGGAGTGTGGTTTGCCTATTCTGTGTTTCTACTGGCTCTGGTGGAGGACATGGGCTGGAGTCGCTCACTTACCGCCGGGGCTATTTCGGTGATGAGTGTGGTGCACGGTTTGTCAGGGCCGATGAATGGCCGCTTGATTGAAAAGTTTGGTGCGCAAAAGGTTATTGCTCTGGGTGGCGGGCTTTTTGCGGTGGGGATGCTACTGACCTCCCAGATTCAAACCTGGTGGCAGCTCTACTTTACCTTTGGCGTGGTCTCGGCCATCGGTATTTCTCAGGCTGGCTGGGTGCCCTTCATTGTCACGGTTGAACGCTGGTATCCGACCAAGCTGGGCACGGCCCTGGGCTTTGCCATGGCGGGTATTGGTTTTGGTATTTTGGTTGGCGTACCGGCGATTAATGCTTTGATCGAGGCCTACGGCTGGCGACAAACCTTTATATTCTTAGCCGCACTGGGGCCATTGTGGGTGATACCCGCCGCGTTATTTCTACTTAAAATGCCCCCCAAAAGTATTTATCAGCAGGCGCGGGAAGAGGCGGCAGCCAGTGATGCGATAAGTGTTGAACCAAGTGTTGAGACAAATGATGAGCTAAGCGAAGAGGGAGCAAGTAGCGTTGCTCCACCGTCAGTTCCCGAGCAACTCCTCTACCGCGACTGGGTACTAAAAACCGCCCTGCGTTCACCGCGTTTCTGGCTGGCCGGTGCCTGCTTTTTGACCGGCGCCTGTGTCGCGCAAATATTACTAATGCACCAGTTTGCCTTTATGGTCGACCAGGGTATTGCCAAAACTGAAAGCTCCTTTATTGCTGGAGTGATCGGTATTTCCAGTATCGTCGGGCAATTGTTTTGGGGTAATTTATCCGACCGCATTGGCCGCGAGCGAGCCTATACCATGGCCGCAGTGTGTAATTTGCTGGCCATTGGGGCACTGGTTTACCTTAGCTCCATGCTCGCCCTGTGGGTGGCGGTCAGTTTCGCGATTCTTGTCGGCCTCGGCTACGGCGCCAATACGCCGATATTCCCGGCTACCTCGCGCGACTTATTCACTAGCCCCTTCTTCCCCTCCATTTTTGGCACCCTCGCAATTTCAGGCTCACTGGGCGCGGCCATTGGTGCCTGGCTGGGCGGTTGGCTCTACGATGTGACTGGCGGCTATAGCGCAATGCTGGTTGTCAGCGCCGTGCTTGCGGTAATATCCCCGCTGCTATTGTGGCTGGCAGCACCTCGCTTGCCGAATATCGCGCCCCATGAGTAAGTGGCTGGATACTCTACTTGGCGCTTGCAGGCCGATGCAAAACCAAATTATTCACGGGTTATACAATTAACTGTCAATTAAGAAGAGGTCGAAGATGAATGTAGAAGGACAAGTCGCATTAATTACCGGTGGCGCATCGGGTTTGGGGGCGGGTGCCGCCAGAATTCTCAGTAAAGCGGGTGCCAAGTGCGCTCTGCTCGACAGAAACCTGGCGCTGGCAACGGAGCTGGCCGCAGAGCTTGGCGGCATGGCAGTGGAGTGTGATGTCAGCGATGGCCCAGCGGTAGAAGCTGCCGTGGCGCAAGTGGTCGAACAACTTGGCGCCCCGCGCATCGTCTTGAATGCGGCGGGCATCGACATTGCCGTGCGCACTGCCAGCCCCAAAGGCCCCCATCCGCTGGATGAGTTTGAGCGAGTGATTCGGGTCAATCTCACCGGCACCTTTAATGTCGCCCGCGTTGCGGCCTACGGCATGATTGGCCTCGACGCCTTAAATGACGACGGCGAGCGCGGCGTGGTGATTAACATTGCCTCTGTTGTCGCCCAGGATGGCCCCGTCGGTCAGGCCGCTTACGCGGCATCCAAAGCCGGTGTGCAGGGCATGACTTTGCCCATGGCCCGCGACCTCGCGCCCTATGGCATTCGGGTGATGACCATTGCGCCGGGTATGTTTGAAACGCCACTGGCGGCGGGTATTCCCCAGGACTGGATCGACAATATTATTCCCACTGTGCCCTTCCCTAAACGCTGGGGTAACCCCCTGGAGTTCGGCTCACTGGTACAGCAAATCTGCGAAAACACTATGCTCAATGGCGAAATGATCCGCATTGACGGTGCCATTCGCATGGGCAGCTAGCCGCTATTTAAAACGTTTTAAGGAAACAATTATGAATTTACAAGATATTAGCGTCGTCATTACCGGCGGTGCATCGGGCCTGGGTGCGGGCGCGGCAAAATTATTTATTGACAAGGGTGCCAAGGTGGCGATTTTTGATCGCAATTTAGAGCTCGCTCAAAGCACCGCTACTGAGCTGGGCTGTGCCGCCGTACAGTGTGATGTGGCCGATGAAGCCTCTGTTGTAGAGGCGCTGGCCAAAGCCGGTGAAATCAACGGCACGCCGCGCATACTGGTTAATTGCGCGGGTATCGATATTACCGGGCGCACCGCTACCCGTGGCGGAGGTCCACAGCCTCGCGATGCTTTGACCCAGCAAATTGCGGTTAATCTGACCGGCACCTTCAATATGTGCCGGTTTGGTGCCGATGCCATTCGTCAGCTCGACGATTTAGAAGGCGAAGAGCAGGGCGTTATCGTCAACGTCGCTTCTATCGCTGGTCTCGATGGCCCCTTCGGGCAAACGGCTTATGCGGCCACCAAAGCGGCGGTCATTGGTATGACCCTGCCCATGGCGCGCGACCTATCGGCCTTCGGTATTCGCGTGGTGACCATTGCCCCAGGGGTGTTTAACACACCACTCGCAGCCAGTGTCTTGCGCGGTGAGCCCGACGACTACGCCGGCAGCGTGCCCTTTCCCAAGCGCGCCGGTAAACCCGCAGAATTCGCCAGCATGGCAGTGGAAATTTGTCAGAACCCCATGCTCAACGGTGAAGTGATTCGCCTCGACGGTGCCCTGCGCGGTTAATGCAGTGCGCGGCTAAATACTCGTTAGTGAAACAGCTGCCCCGTGCGGCTGAACAACATTATTGATTAGGAAATAGAAATGGATATTAACAATCAAATTGCCATCGTTACCGGTGGTGCCTCCGGCCTCGGTGCCGACACAGTGCGTGCCCTTGCGGCCAAAGGCGCCAAAGTGGCCGTGCTCGATCTCAACCTCGATCTGGCCAAAACCATTGCCGACGAGGTCGGTGGCCTGGCCGTTAAAGTCGATGTTGCCGATGGCGACAGTGTGGAAGCAGCCTTAGCCACCGTGAAAGCGGAGCTGGGTACGGCGCGCATCGTGATGAATGTGGCGGGCATCGGCATTGGCCGTAAAATCACCAATAAAAAAGGCCCCCATCCCCTCGATAGTTTTTTAAGGGTGGTGAATGTTAATTTGACCGGCACCTTTGATGTTTGCCGTTTGGCCAGTACCGACATGATAGCCCTTGATACTCTTAATGAAGATGGCGAGCGCGGTGTTTTCGTCAACGTCGCCTCTATCTTTGGCTACGACGGCCCGGTGGGTAATACCGCCTACGCCGCATCAAAGGCCGGTGTGATTGGTATGACCCTGCCCATGGCCCGTGACCTTGCGCCCTACGGTATTCGCGTCATGACCATTTGCCCCGGTGTATTTGATACGCCCCTGGCCAAAGCGGAGACAGGTGAAGAAGGTTTTAATCGCTTGATTGCCACTGTGCCCTTCCCCAAACGAGGTGGCAACCCCAAAGAGTTTGCTAAACTGGCTTGCCATATTGTTGAAAATACCATGATGAATGGCGAGTGCATTCGTCTCGACGCTGGTATGCGTATGGGTTTGATGATTTAAGTCTTTATTTAAATTCAGTGGAAAATAAAAAGGTCAGCACCTCAAAGGTCTGGCCTTTTTTTAATAAATAAATAAATAATAAAAAGCGAGAATATTATGACTCACTCTCGATTGGGAATCGTACTGTCCACCGCCACCGATGCGCCACCTCGTGAATTAATGGTAATTGGCAAGCTGGCAGAAGACCACGGCTACGCAGCGGTGCTGGTGAATGAGGGGCGGGGCGATGCGCTGGCCTGTGCCGAGGCTATTGCTCTGGCGACAAACACTATTAAAGTCGGCACCAATATCGCCAATATTTATTATCGCCACGCCTTTCTCGCTGCCATGACAGCGCAAACCATAGCCGAGCTGTCCGAGGGTCGTTTAATTCTTGGCCTTGGCATGAGCCACCGGCCCTTGCTCGAAGCCATGGGTATTGAAATGACCAACCCTCGCC
>CAYWXW010000025.1:0-32152 GCA_964462265.1 uncultured Porticoccaceae bacterium
CTCAACAGCATGGTTTGCATAGCTACCTCGATATGGATTTTGGCTTCGAGACTAATCTTACTGAGGAAAACTTAAGACTTACTTAACAGGCTGTTGAAAAAGTCCCGCATTCTAGCAGGGCCTAGTAGAATACCCGTTACGATACTCCACCACGGATACGATTAATGCGCGGCGCCGACATCACCCAGGAACATCTTTTTTCAACGGTTCATCTCGAAGAGTTCGTGCCACAAAACCACCCACTTCGGGCCGTCAGAGAATTATTTAATACCGCGATGGGGCGCATTAATTGGCTGTTTGATGAGGCTTATTCCGACATTGGACGAGAATCCATTCCGCCAGAACGCCTTCTGCGTGCGCAACTGCTCCAAGTGCTTTACAGCATTCGCAGTGAGCGACAACTGATGGAACAGATGCATTACAACTTATTATTTCGCTGGTTCACGGGTCTCAGTATTGACGATAAGGTGTGGGATCATTCGACCTTCACCAAAAACAGAGACCGGCTGCTGGAACACACTATTATTCCCTCGCTTTTTGAAGAGATTGTAATATTGGCGCGCAAGAAAAACCTACTCAGTGACGAGCACTTCAGCGTAGACGGGACACTGATACAGGCATGGGCCTCGCAGAAAAGTTTCCGCCCCAAAGATGAAAGCGATGATGAAGATACAGACGGTGGTCGCAATGCAGACTGTGATTTTCACGGTGAAAAGCGCCTGAATAGTACCCATGAATCGCGCACTGACCCCGACGCACGGAACCATAAAAAATCAAAAAACAGCGCGGCAAAGATGGCCTACTTGGGGCATAGCGTCATCGAAAACCGCAATGGACTTATCGTCAAGACACAGGCCAGTCTTGCCGATGGTTTTGGTGAAAGAGAAACGGCCATTACCCTACTGACAGAACTACCCGGTGAGCATCGAAAGACAGTCGGTGCTGATAAAAATTATGATACCCGAGGTTTTGTCGAATCTTGTCGTCAGCTGAATATTACACCGCATGTTGCGCGCAATGATAAACGTAAAGGCGGCTCTGCCATTGATGCACGCACCAGTCGCCACGCGGGTTATAAAGTGAGCATGAAAGTTCGCAAGCGGGTAGAGGAGCCCTTTGGTTGGGGGAAAACCGTTGGCCTGATCAGGCAGGTCAAAGTGAGAGGCTTGGATCGGGTTAATGCGGTGCTCACGATGACCTTTATGGGTTGGAATTTAACACGAATGGTTAATTTGCAGGGGCAATCCGCCTAATGAGGGGGAATGGTGTAAAAACCACGTGATATTGAGTGAAAATCGCTAGAGTCTAGGCCAAATAATACGATTAACCCCTGTTTTAACAGGCTGGATTTTAAAAATCATAGAATGCGGTGTAATTTCAACAGCCTGTTAAACACAAACTCCCAAGCTAGAAAGAGAATCACAAAGGGCAGCCCACCAGCTGCCCTTTCTTTTTGACACCAACATCTACGCCAGCAATTTGAGAAGTAATCGTCAGTTTGACTCGCAACAAATTGCCGGTAAATCTTGCTCAACTTATAGTGAGCTGCTAACTCTGACAAAAGTACGGGCACAAAATCCTTATGAAACATATCCTTGTTGTCGAAGACAGCCCCATGGTGCTGAAAGTTCTCAAGCAGTTTATTGCCCAACACGACGATTTGAAACCACAATTTGCCGAAACCCTCGGCCAGGCGACAGAGCTTATCGCCCGTGCAACAACACCTTTTTTTGCCTGTCTCGCCGACCTGGGTTTGCCCGATGCACCCAATGGAGAAATTGTTGAATTTTGCCTGGCTAAAAAAATCCCTACTATTGTATTAACGGGCAGCTACAACGAAGAAAATAGAAAATCATTGATCGCCAGAGGCGTTGTTGACTACGTTGTAAAAGAGAGTCGTTTCGCCTATGAATACGCAGTCAAACTATTGGTTAGACTCACAAAAAATGAAGAGACACACGTACTCATCACCGACGACTCCGTCACTGCCAGAGCCCACCTGCGCAAGCTGTTAAAAACCCACCTCTTCAATGTTAGCGAAGCTAAAGATGGCAAAGAAGCCATCACTATGCTCGAAAAAAACCCCGACATAAAACTGCTAATTACCGATTTTAATATGCCCAATATGGATGGCATAGAACTCACAAAATATGTGCGCCGCAAGATGGGCAATGATCAGCTAATTATCATCGCCCTTTCATCAGAGAGCGACCGTTATTTATCGGCGCGCTTTATTAAAAATGGTGCCAGCGACTTCCTCAAAAAACCCTTTATTCATGAAGAATTTTACTGTCGAATTATGCACAACCTGGAGGAGCGAGAGCTACTGGAAAAAGTTCAGGACTACGCTGACAGGGATCATTTAACCGAGCTTTACAATCGCCGTTATTTCAATAAAAAAGCCGAAGAAATGATTGCAGCGAACCAGAAAATTGGCACTGTAATGTCTCTTTGCCTAATGGGCATCGACAACTTCAACGAGCTTAATGACAATCTTGGTCACGACTGTGGCGACCACCTTCTGATTGAGTTTTCAAAATCCTTATCAAAAAATATTGGGATGTTTATTTCTTCTCGCTATGGCGGCGGCGAGTTTGCCATACTAATGCCCAAACTGACTGCAGAAAAAGCCGCCCGACTCACCGATGATTTTCGAGATTTTATCAGCACTCAGCCGATAGCTTATAAAAATAACAAAATCGACATCACCCTTAGCGCCGGAGTTTGCGAAATAGAAAATGGTGATTTTTCCGCCGCTCTTACTTCCAGCTATCAATCCCTACGCAAAGCTAAAAAACAGGGTCATAATTGCGTCGTTCACACTAACCCTGCTTAAAGCAATTCAACATATTTTAACAATAACCAAGGCTCAGTCGCTCATGCCCGCCCAAGTCCCGCCGCGTTGAGAGCTGGGTATAGCCTTCATCACTCAGCAAATTGCGCACAGCTCCAGCTTGTTGATAACCATGCTCAATCAACAAACAGCCTCCTTCACCTAAATAGTTTTTCGCCCCACAAATAATAACCTTTATGTCCGCCAAACCTTCTTCGCCAGACACCAGGGCAGAACCTGGCTCAAAACGGACATCACCCTCTTTTAAATGGTGGTCATCGGCATTGATGTAGGGGGGATTGGTGACGATAAGATCGAATTTCTGTTGAGCAACACCTTCGAACCAGTTGCTGCGCATCACGCTGACATTATTCAGACCTAAACGTTGGCGATTTTTTTCTGCGAGCTTTACAGCGTCGGGTACGGTGTCGACGGCGATTATTTGCCAGCTCGGACACTCACTCGCCAGTGCCAGCGCAATAGCTCCCGTGCCCGTGCCCAAATCAAGAACGAGCGCATCGGGTTTATCAATGATATTAAGCGCTGTTTCAACTAATACTTCAGTATCGGGCCGGGGGATTAAGGTCGTCGCATTGACCTCCAGGGATAGGGACCAAAACTCTTTCTCTCCGGTTAAATAAGCAATGGGCTCGCCATCAGCACGACGCTTAAGTAAGTCATTAAATTGTTGCGTCGATTTTTGATCAAGTACTTTTTCTGGCCAGGTAAAAAGATAACTGCGTGGCTTACCGAGCACATGGCAAAGCAGCACTTCCAGATCGAGCCGAGGGCTATCACTTACACCTTTGAGCACCGAACCAAGGCGCAGTAACTCGGCGATACTGGGTTTTTCTACCGACATTTTTATTGAATAATTAATCAGACGCCTTTTATTCAGCCAGTGCGGCCAATTGTTCAGTCTGGTATTCAGTAATTAAAGGCTGAATAACCTGCCCCAAATCGCCCTGCATAATTTCATCAATTTTATACAGGGTGAGATTAATTCTGTGATCGGTCACCCGCCCCTGAGGAAAGTTATAGGTGCGAATTCGCTCGGAGCGATCACCACTACCGACAAGACTGCGGCGCAGATCAGACTGCTCCTGAGATTGTTGTTGTTGCAGTCCATTGAGAATGCGCGCCTGCAGTAGGGACATCGCCCGCGCCCTGTTTTTATGCTGAGAGCGTTCATCCTGACACTCCACCACGATGCCGGTTGGCAAGTGGGTTAAGCGAATTGCAGAATCGGTTTTGTTAACGTGCTGGCCACCCGCACCCGAGGCGCGAAAGGTGTCGACCCGTAAATCAGCCTTGTTAATTTCCATGGCTTCAATTTCATCGGCCTCGGGCAAGATAGCCACTGTACAAGCCGAGGTGTGCACACGACCTTGAGATTCAGTCTCGGGTACGCGCTGTACCCGGTGGGCACCCGATTCAAACTTAAGCTGGGAGAACACATCCTTGCCGACAATGCGCACGATAATTTCTTTGTAGCCGCCGTGATCACCCTGGCGCTCATTAACAATTTCGATTTTCCAGCCTCGCGACTCTGCGTAGCGCGAGTACATACGATACAAATCGCCGGAAAATATCGCCGCCTCATCACCGCCAGTGCCGGCACGAATTTCAAGAAACACATTGTGTTTATCGTTGGGATCTTTCGGCAGTAAGAGGGTTTGCAAGGCCTTCTCCAAAGCTGTCAGTTCAGCCTCACCCTCACGCATCTCCTCTTGCGCCATCTCGCGCATATCGGGGTCACTGTCTTTGAGCATGGATCGCGCTTCGTCAATATTTTCAGACACCTGCACAAATTGCTGATAGGTTTTACTCACCGGCTCCAGCTCGGCGTATTCCATCGACAAACCACGAAAGCGGTTTTGGTCGGCAATAACTTCCCCGTCGCTCAGCAAATGCCCAACTTCGTCGTAACGCTCGGTAAGACGATCCAGTTTTTCTAATAGCGAAGCTTTCATGGCTCGTCCCTTTTTTTAACATCTGTATTGCCATTATCGGCATTGGCGTCTTTCCCTTGCCGATCGTGCTCTGGCTGATTGCGGGCGGGTGGTTTTTCGCCCGGTGCCGGTAAATCGAATAAATCGTGGGCCCAACGAACATAATCGTTGTCACCCTGTTCCCCCGCCTTTTTCAGACGCGTGGTCGGCACATGCAAAAATTTGTTGGTGAGCCCGTGGGCCAGTTGGCGCAGCACTTGTTCGGCTGACTGGCCCTGGGCAATCGAGGCCAAAGCCTTATCGAGCTCCACATCGCGCAGCGCACCGAAATTATCGCGGAAGGCGCGAATCGTACCCACCGCTTGCTGGCCGCGCAATTGGTTCTTCCAGTTAATCACACCCTGCTCAACAATGGCTTCGGCCTGTCCGGCGGCATCTTCGCGATGGCGCAAGTTGGCTTCAATCACCTCTTTCAGATCATCGACGGTGTACAAATAGACATCGTCGAGCTGGGCAACCTGGGGCTCAATATCACGGGGCACGGCAATATCGACCATAAATATCGGCCGGTGTTTACGCTGTTTTAACGCCGATTCCACTGCGCCCTTGCCCAAAATCGGCAACTGACTGGCGGTAGATGAGATAACGATATCCGCCCGGTGTAAATGCTCGGGGATGTCCGATAGTAAAATCGCCTCGGCAGAAAATATCTCTGCCATTTCCTGGGCTCGAGCCAAAGTGCGGTTGGCGACAATAATATCGCCGACGCCTTGCTCACGCAGATGGCGGGCCAATAATTCGACCGTTTCACCAGCACCAATTAATAGCGCACTGACTTCTTGCATCGAACTAAAAATGCGCTGCGCCAAACTGACCGCCGCATAAGCCACCGATACGGGATTCTGGCCAATTGCCGTTTCGCTGCGCACCCGCTTGGCGGTGGCAAAGACGTCCTGAAACACTTGAGCCAAGAGCCCGTCTGCGGTGCCGGCTTTTTGCGCGACGGCATAACTCGATTTCATTTGCCCAAGAATTTGCGGCTCACCTAGCACCATTGAGTCGAGCCCACTGGCAACTTTCATCATGTGCTGTACGGCTTTATCATCCTCTAGCACGTAATAGCTACTGTCCAACGCATTAGCTGGCAAGTGATGATGGGCCACCAACCACGACAATAAAGCGCCGGGCTCTACGCTACCGCTAGCGTAAAGCTCAGTACGATTACAGGTCGACAGTATCGCCAGATTGTCTGCGCCACTGGCCTCGCGACCCTGCTGCAAACTTAAAATCATTTGATCGGGGGCAAAGGCAACCCGCTCGCGAACGTCGAGACTTGCAGTGCGGTGGTTGATTCCTAGAGCAATCAGGGGCATAAAGGGCCAATATGGATATATTTCACAATCACAACCATGAACTTAACGCTTCATAGTTGTCACAATTATACTTACTATTTACGACTCTCTACGGCAACAGCCCGGAATAACTCAGCTATGGTCGACAAGCCTCAACTTATCGTTAAACAAGGACTCGCGAGGCTGCGCCTTAAAACTATGTTTTCGACCGGCATCCTGTTACTACTGACAGCCTGTGCCTCACCTCAGCTCAGCCAAAGTACTAGCAACTCAGCCGATATTACCGACTCAACTACCGACACGAATGCCGACTTGCCATCACTCAAGCGCGATTATCCCGTTCGGCCCTTCCCAACACAAACTTTTTACGACTTGCTTGTCGCTGAGGTCGCCGGCACCCGTGGCAAACTGGGTCTGGCACTCGAAAACTACCGCCATCAGGCCCGCATCACTCGCGACCCTGGGGTTATCGCCAGAGCCGTGAGTACGGCCTCTTATCAAAAGAACAATGGGGCTTTACAGGAGCTTGGCGTTTTATGGGCTGAGGTCGAGCCCGATAATATACAGGCTCGCAATATGGCCTTTTATGCCCAGGCCCAACAGGCCCACTTCGATCTCGCCTTTGCCCATGCCGAATATTTACTGCGCCACAACAATGGCAAATACATGGTTCTACTGCCCAGCTATACCGCTGAGCTTGATGAAGAGCACCGCCTGCTCCTGCTGGAGCAATATATTGCCGGGGAGCAAAACCACCCGGGCAACCGCGACCTTCTACTCGGCAAAACGCTGTTGCTGGCCCAGCTTGCCCGCATCGACGCAGCTCTGAGCACCGTGCACAGAATTCTTGCCGAATACCCCGATGACCAGCCTGCGCGGCTCGTCGCCGCCCAAATCCAGCATAAAGATGGGCGTCACAAGGCAGCCATTGCCGAGCTAGAGCAGGGCCTCAAACACTCGCCAAAAAGCCAGCAGCTGCAACTGCAATTAATTCGTTTCGTCGCCGCCAAAGATCTACCCCTGGCCATCGAAAAGATGGCAGCCCTGGCCGAACAAGAGCCTGCCAATGACAAGTTCAAACTGGCGCTAGCTCTCCTGTACCGTGAAAACCATGACCCCGAACCCGCCAAAGCAATCTACAGCGGCCTTATCGGTAACGGCCATATGAGTTCACAGGCTCACTTTCAGCTCGCCATTATGGCCGAGCAAAGCCAGGAACTTGACGCTGCGCTGCAACACTACCGCAGGGTCAGCAACAACGACCTGTTTTTACAGGCCACGGTACGTATTACTCAAATACTGGCGAACCGTGACCAACTCAACGATGCGCGACTGTATTTACACAAATTGCGCCTCGACTACCCCGATCACGTCAGTACTTTCTACCAGATAGAGAGCCAGCTGCTGATTCAACAACGGGGCCACCAAAGCGCCCAGGCACTGCTCGATGAAGGGCTTGCCGAGGATCCGGATAACATCGAGCTACTGTACAGCCGCTCGCTGGTTCACGAAAAGCTCGGTAATCTCGCCGCCACCGAAAAAGATTTGCGCGCCATTATTGAACGCGACAACAATAATGCCTCGGCCCTCAATGCCCTCGGTTACACCCTGGCCAATCGCACGGAGCGCTATGATGAGGCCCTTGAACTCATTCAGCGAGCGCTGGCGATTAAACCCAACGACCCCGCCATCCGCGACAGTCTCGGCTGGGTGCTCTACAAACGGGGCGAATACGATGCGGCACTGGGCCATCTACGCGCGGCGATGAACACCATGCCAGATCCCGAGGTCGCCGCTCACCTGGGCGAAGTCCTGTGGGCCACGGGCGAAGAGGACGAGGCGCGCTCCATCTGGCAAGACGCCATCGACAACAACCCCAGTAGCGAATTCCTGCTCGACACTTTGAAGCGACTAAATGTCCAACTCTGAATATCCAGCTATTAGCGCCACGCTTTAAAATAGCTCGCTGTGAATTATCAGCACCCAACGTCGATGTCCACTCCGCTTACGCCGACCAGCCCAACACCTATCAACCAGCCCTCTTTGCCAGCGCTTGGCTTTTTCGCCCTGCTTCTACTATTAATCAGCGCTTGTGCGCCACTACAACAGCAACCTGACTCCGCCGTCCACGCCCCGCCCCCATCGTGGCCTGCACACCGAACCGCCATGCAAACCATTGATAGCTGGCAACTGAAAGGCAAGCTTGCCTATCGCAACGACTCAGTTTCGGGCAGCGCCTGGTTTGACTGGAGCCAGCACGGTGACAAATTCACTATTTATTTGAGCGGCCCCTTTGGCGTCGGTACGGTGCAAATCAGCGGCAACGCACAGGTAATCACTCTCAGTCAACCGGGAGAGCCCGACATCAGCTCTCACTCTTCCAGCGCACTAACCCAACGACTCTTTGGCTGGCAACTACCCGTAGAGCAAATGCGCTCCTGGGTCAGAGGCATACCCGCCAGCCCATCAAGCGGTGTCATAAAAACTTTCAACGAGGAGGGCTTGCTCGATAGCCTGCAAGAAAATGATTGGCAACTCACCATCAGCCGCTACCAGACTGGGCCTCGCGGTCAAGTACCGGGTAAAATCAAAGGCCGTAGCGACAAACTGGCTTTTACTCTGCTCTTAAAGGAGTGGTCTTTCCCAGAGCGCAACCCGCAACACAGCACCTCAAACCCAAGCCACTCACTGGATAAGTAAGCTAACCGTGACACAAAACCTACTCAGCCTGCCTGCGCCGGCGAAGATCAATCTTTTTTTACACATTACCGGGCGCCGCGCTGACGGCTATCACCAACTTCAAACCCTGTTTCAATTGCTCGACTACGGCGACCAATTGGACTTCCAGCGGCGCGATGATGCGACGATTACTCTTAGCCCTGTCCACCCGACGATCGCCGAAAAAGATAACCTCGTCTATCGAGCGGCCAAAACCCTGCAGCAACAGGCTCAGCGACAAAACCCGACGCAGCATTACGGCGCCGATCTTCATTTGACCAAACGCCTGCCTCTCGGCGGTGGACTGGGTGGTGGCAGCAGCGATGCAGCGACCACCTTAATTGGCCTCAATCAATTGTGGCAGCTGGGTTTCAGCCGCGAACAACTCGCCGCCATAGGCCTTAAACTGGGTGCCGATGTGCCGGTTTTCATCCACGGCCGCACGGCCTGGGCGGAGGGAATTGGCGAAATTATCAGCCCCGTCGACATGGCCGATTGCTGGTATCTCGTCCTCGCACCCGACGTTGAAGTCTCAACCGCGACAATATTCTCACACCAGCAATTGACAAGGGACGCACGCGCTATCACAATACGCGCCTTTCTCGAGCAGGGTGGCAGAAATGCTTGCCAACCTATAGCGGAAAAGCTCTACCCTGAGGTAAAAACAGCCCGTAAATGGCTGGAGCAATACGCAAATGTTCGAATGACCGGCACCGGTGCCTGTATTTTCGCCTCCTTTGAGGATGAAGCACAAGCACGCCAGGTACTGGCCGATGTTCCGCAACGATGGCAGGCTTTTGTCACCCGGGGAGTTAACCACTCACCAGCCTATCCGACCGGCGCATCGTGAAATAGTTAAGACAAGTTTTATTGGGGCGTGGCCAAGTGGTTAAGGCAACGGGTTTTGATCCCGTCACTCGGAGGTTCGAATCCTCCCGCCCCAGCCATATTCTCGCCCCCCTGCGCCGCTCGTGATTTCAGGATACCCCCATGCCCAACTTGATGTTGTTCTCAGGAAATTCTAATCCACAATTGGCAAAGGAAATCGCCATCCATCTCGGCCTTAATATCGGCAACGCTGAGGTCTCGCATTTTTCCGACGGCGAAATCAGCGTACAGATCGACGACAACGTGCGCGGCCGCGATGTTTTTATCATTCAACCGACCTGCGCACCGACCAATAAAAACCTCATGGAACTGATTTTTATTGTCGATGCCATGCGCCGCTCTTCAGCCGGACGCATCACCGCAGTGGTACCCTACTTCGGCTATGCCCGCCAGGACAGACGCGTGCGCTCGGCCCGCGTTCCCATCAGCGCCAAGGTCGTCGCCGACATGATCAACAACGTCGGCGTTAATCGCGTCTTGACGGTCGATCTTCACGCCGAGCAGATTCAAGGCTTTTTCGACTGCGCAGTTGACAACGTTTACGGCTCACCGGTATTGCTAGACGATATTGAAAAGCAAAGTTACGAAGATCTGCTCGTGGTGTCACCCGACATTGGCGGCGTGGTTCGTGCCCGCGCCATAGCCAAACAGCTGAATACCGATCTGGCGATTATCGACAAACGCCGGCCCGAGGCCAATCAGGCCCAGGTAATGAATATTATCGGCGACGTCGCTGGCCGTACCTGTTTACTGGTGGACGACATTGTCGATACCGCCGGCACCCTGTGCAAAGCCGCTGAGGCGCTAAAAGAACAAGGCGCCAAACGTGTCGTGGCCTACTGTACTCACCCGGTCTTATCCGGCAAAGCGATTGACAATATTACCGGCTCCCATCTCGACAGCCTGGTTGTCACCAACAGCATTCCCCTCACCGACGAAGCGCGGGCCTGCAAGCAGATCCGCCAGCTCTCACTGGGACACATGCTCGCCGAGGCCATTCGCCGGGTCAGCAACGAAGAATCCATCAGTGCCATGTTTAACTAAATTTAGCTAAACCTTGCACGGATAAACCTCTCGCCGCATTTGGCGGCGAGAAATAACCTCACCCGCTATAACCTGGGTCGCAACAGCTATAGCGGATAACATAGGAGTAAAGGCAAATGGTCGATTTCGTCCTCAATGCCAAAGCCCGTAACGATATAGGGAAAGGTGCGAGCCGCCGCCTACGTCGTTTGGACAACCAGGTACCCGCCATTATTTATGGTCTGGATGTAGCACCAGAAAGCATTTCTCTGGCCAGCAACCAGCTGAGCCACGCACTGGAGAATGAAGCGTTTTATTCGCACATCATTGAACTGAGCGTCGACAGTAAAAACCAGAATGTGATCCTCAAAGACGTACAGCGTCACCCAGCGAGAGCAGAAATTCTGCACGTCGACTTTCTGCGCGTCGACCTGTCGCAGAAGCTCACCATTCGCGTGCCTCTGCACTTCATTAATGAAGAAGCCTGTTACGGCGTCAAAACCGAAGGTGGCCAAATCTCTCACAGCATGAATGAGCTGGAAGTTGAATGTCTACCCGGCGACATACCCGAGTACCTTGAAGTCGATATGCTCGAAGTCACTCTCGGCCAGACCCTGCATATCTCTGATGTCATGCTGCCCGAAGGTGTCGTCAGTGTTGCGCTGACTCACGGTGAAGATCACGATCTACCCATCGCCGCCGTTGTTAAGTCGAAAGCGATTGAAGAAGACGAAGACGTTGATAGCACCGAAGAAGGTGCCGCAGACGAAGATGAAGCGGAAGGCGAAGAAGCCTAAGGGCTCACTCGTTTCTCTGTTTTCAGGCCCCGACATTGGACGCGCAAGTGAGGCTCGTTGTTGGGCTGGGTAACCCCGGCCCTCAATATGAGCACACCCGGCACAATGCCGGGGCCGATTTCGTTACGGCTCTGGCAGAACGACACGGAGCCCGCTTTAAAAAAGAAAGTAAGTTTTCTGGCGAAACAGCTCGTATTAATCTCCACGGGCAAGATCTACGCCTGCTGAGACCATCAACCTACATGAATCTCAGTGGCAAAGCCGTCGGCCCCATGGCCAACTTTTATAATATCCCCCCCGAAGCCATACTCGTCGCCCACGACGAACTCGATCTCGAACCGGGTAAAGCTCGGCTCAAAATTGGCGGTGGTCACGGTGGCCACAATGGTCTGAAAGATATTATTAAAGCCCTGGGCAACAACAAGAACTTTGCCCGCCTGCGCATCGGCATCGGCCACCCCGGTCACGCTAGCGAGGTGGTCAACTATGTATTGCGTCGCGCCCCACAGACCGAACAGCAATTGATCGAGGACAGTATTAGCGCTGCCCTTGAAATTGCCCCCGAACTTACCGAGGGCCAGTGGAACAAGGCGATGAAAGCCCTGCACACGAAATAAGCACACGACCAAACAAGCACATCACTTAACCAATCATTGGCGCGGGCTGAGCAACAGGCCCGCCCATTCAGCAAATAGCAGAGGATCACCATGGGTTTCAAATGCGGTATTGTCGGCCTACCCAACGTGGGTAAATCAACCCTGTTTAACGCCCTCACCAAGGCCGGTATTGATGCAGAAAACTTCCCCTTCTGCACCATCGAACCCAACACCGGCGTGGTGCCCGTACCCGACCCCCGCCAGGACGCACTCGCCGCCATTGTTAATCCCGAGCGCGTTCTGCCCACCACTATGGAATTTGTCGATATTGCCGGCCTGGTCGAGGGCGCCTCAAAGGGTGAAGGCCTGGGCAACCAGTTTTTAGCGAATATCCGCGAAACCGATGCCATCGCCCACGTGGTGCGCTGCTTTGAAGATGAGAACGTCATTCACGTCGCCAATCAAATAGACCCGCTGGCCGATATTGAAATCATCAACACCGAACTCGCCCTGGCCGATCTCGATGCGGTTGAGAAAGCCCTGCAAAAAACCGCCCGCGCCGCCAAGGGTAAAGACAAGGACGCGATTGCCTTGCAGGCTGTACTCGAACGCCTGCTGCCTCATCTCAACGAAGCCAAGCCTTTGCGCAGCCTTGACTTATCAGAGGACGATATTGAAAAACTGGGCGAAGTGAGCTTGATGACACTCAAGCCCACCCTCTACATCGCCAACATTGCCGAAGATGGTTTTGAGGACAACCCCCTGCTGGCCGCTGTCGAAGAACTCGCTGCCGCCGAAGGTGCCCAGGTGGTGCCCATTTGCAATAAGCTCGAAGCGGAAATCTCTGAGCTGGACGATGAAGACAAGGCCGAGTTTCTTGCTGATCTCGGTATGGACGAACCCGGCCTAAACCGCGTGATTCGCGCCGGTTACCAGCTACTCGACCTGCAAACCTATTTTACCGCCGGGGTGAAAGAGGTTCGCGCCTGGACCATTCCCATTGGCGCCACCGCACCGCAGGCCGCAGGTAAGATTCACACTGACTTCGAAAAAGGCTTTATCCGCGCCGAAATTGTCAGCTATGACGACTTTATCGCCGGTAATGGCGAGCAAGGTGCCAAAGATGCCGGCAAATGGCGGCTTGAGGGCAAGGACTACATCGTGCAGGATGGTGATGTCATTCACTTCCGGTTTAATGTGTGAGTCTTAGCCCCGCCCCCTCTAAAAAAACAAACGCTAAACGTAACGAAGATAGTCAGGACAATAGCCCAGCAAGCGCCACGGTTAAGAGTGGTATTCACTCCACCTCGGGGCGCGGTGCCTACGGCTTTGGCCTGGTGCTGCTGGCCTGTGTGATCTGGGGCTTCTTTCCCATCGCCGCCAAGGGCATCACCAGCCAGCTCGACCCCCACACCATCAATTTCTATCGCTTCGCCATTGCCGGGCTCATGCTGCTGCCCTTTTTGATCGCCCGGGGCTCTCTGCCGCGACTCGTCGATAAAGGCAGCTCCCGGCACAATCTGCGCCTCATTGCCTGCGCCCTGTTGCTGATTGTTAACTATTTTCTCTACATTATCGGTGTGCAGCACATCACCCCCAGCGCCACGCAAATATTGATTCAATTTTCGACCGTGATACTGCTGCTCACGGGGGTCTTCTTTTTTGGCGAGCGCCTGTCCCGCCGCCAGTGGCTGGGCTGTTTGATATTTTTAGGCGGCCTGGTGGTTTTCTTCTATCCCCGCATTATCGCCATGCTCGACGGCTTCAATAACTACGCCCTGGGTATGGCGCTGATATCACTGGCCGCTATTTGCTGGACGGGTTACGCCGTACTGCAAAAGCAGTTGCTGCTGCACTTCACCTCCTCACAAATCATGTTGGTGGTTTATCTCCTCGGCTCATTAGTATTCCTGCCTCTGGCCCAGCCACTGAGTATTTTTGAGCTCGGTACCCCCGGCCTGCTATTACTGCTTTTTTGTGGCACTAGCACCCTGATTGGCTCCGGCAGCTTCTCCGAAGCCATGGCCCATATCGAAGCCTCCAAAGCCAGCGCCATGCTCTCGACCCTGCCGGTATTTACGATTTTATTTATGTGGTGCCTGAGTTTTATCCCCGGCTTTGTCATTACGCCGGAACCTCTAACGCGCCTAACCTTGTCCGGGGCCGCACTGGTGGTATTCGGCGCCTTGATGGTTGCCCTGAAGGACACTCGCAAGTCCTAGGCGAGCAGTCTATGCTAGCGCAATGAAACGCCGCTTACTCCTGCTCAGCCTACTCCCTGCTCTCTTGCTAGCCGCGTGGCTCACTTTATTTTTGAATACGGGCGGCCTACACACGGCCCTGCAATTAAGTAGCCGGGCACTAGGTCTTAAAGTGCCAAGCCCAGGGGACATGCATAGCCCGCTCACAGCGGCAGCAGGTTTTAAGGTCGTGCCCTATTACAGCGCGATTTCAAGACCACGGGGGCTAGCCTACAGTCCTGCGGGCCTCATCGTCAGTAGCTCTAGTGAGGGTGGCGTGTATCGGCTGATCGACAGCGACCATGACGGCAGCGCCGAGCGCCATATAACCATTGTCGACAAACTACAGCGGCCCACCGGCCTCGCCATTCACAACAACTGGCTTTATATTGCCGAAGCCGACGCCATCGGTCGCATCGCCTACGATCCCCTCAACGGCGCAACCCGGGGCAGCTACCAACGGATTATTCACAAGCTGCCCAGTGGCGGCAATCACTGGCGTCGGGTTATCCACTTCGGGCCCGATGACTGGCTCTACCTCGCCATCGGCTCCAGCTGCAACGTCTGCATCGAAGAAGATCCTCGACGCGGCACAATTATGCGCTTTCACGCCGATGGCAGTGCCGGTGAAATTGTTGCCACTGGCCTGCGCAATAGCGCTGGCTTTGACTGGGCACCGTGGAATGGACAACTCTACGCGACCGACAATGGCCGCGACTGGCTTGGTGACGACGAGCCCCCGGACGAGCTCAATCACATCACTCACGGTAGCTTTTATGGCTGGCCCTTCAGCAACGGCTTTGGCAAAGCCGATCCCGACTACGGCGACCACCCCAGCAAGCCCCAGCAGCCGGAAAACCATCCAGCACACGGTTTTCGCCCCCACAATGCAGCACTGGGCATAATCTTTAACCGCAGTTCTAATCTGCCCGTAGACTATGAGCGCAGTGCTTTCGTCGCCCTTCACGGCTCCTGGAATCGCTCGATGCCGGACGGCTATAAAGTGGTTTCACTGCACTGGAATGATGACGGAAGCATTGTTGAAAAAGACCTACTAACGGGCTTCTTAACGCCCAAAGGCAGAATTCTCGGTCGCCCTGCTGAACTCGCCCAGGACGACGATGGCAGCCTTTACATCAGCGACGACCATGCCGACACCCTCTACCGCCTATACCCGGCCAATTAATCCGACTAATTAACCCAACTAAATCGCCCGACCAAACAGCCCTAGTAAATTAGCCAGCCAGCTTGACAACCCGCACTGAAATCGCCAAAATCCCCCGCCTTCAAAGATCGACCATTTTTGTGGCTATGTAGCTCAGCTGGTTAGAGCACAGCATTCATAATGCTGGGGTCGGCGGTTCAAGTCCGCCCATAGCTACCATCTTCCAACCCTGTCCACAGTTCGTATCTATCCCTTTGCCCCTACCGATTAATACAACCCCTCGCAGTTAACACCAATCACGCTATGCAAGCAGGGCTCGCATCTTCTCCAAATCGGCACTGGCTCTATTTTTGTCCCCTACTTGCAGTACCTTTTCACTGCGCAGGGCAGAGATCATTCGGCTGGCAGTTTCTGTCGTGATAGCCAGCATGGCGCCCATATCTTCCCGCGAGGGCAGGAAGAAGTCGTCGCTATCACTGATGGATGCCAGGTGCAGTAACAGGTGGATGACACGCTGGCGAGCTTGCCCGGTCGACAGTTCGGTTATCCAGTAGTCGGCATCGCTGGAAATCTTCTGCCAGCGGGCGAGCATTTGTTGATGCAAGCGGGGGGTATCACGGTTTATACGTAGCACTTCCGACACCGGAATCCGGCACACGTCTAGTGGCTCGAGCGCCTCGGCACAGTGGGCGTAGGGCAGCCCAGCGAGCACCTCTATACCCACCAGATCACCCTTGCCCAGCAGGCGAACAATACGGTAGCGGCCGTCGGAGCTATAGTTGACCAGCTTCACCAGACCACTGCGAATGGTGTAGACAAAGTCGGGACTATCGTCACTGCGATACAGGGTTTGAAACGGTTTAAAGTGAAGGTCGACAATGGGCTGATGAATAAGCTTGAAATCGTCTTCCTCAAGGTCGGCAAATAGCACCAGATCGCGAATGCCGCAGGCCTCACATTTACCGAGTTCACGCCAGACTTCTTCAATGACTTCAATTTTCACTGCTTTTCCCGCTTTAGCTCATTCAATGCTCAACCCCATCGCCCTTTAATATATTCGCTCGCCTCTTGTATGTTCATGTCCCGAGTGCGTGCCAGCGCTGGTGCGCAATAAAGCCGGTAGCCACCTTCACGGTTAAAACCTGCACCAAAACACAGCTATGCCGCCAACAAACTGCCATGATTGCAAACTCACCAAAGGGAACCTGCAAGGTTTAACCACTGAACACGGAGCCATCATGATTAAGCGCCTTATTTTCCGCATTATTATGCTTACGGTGATCGCCATGGGCATTATGTCCTATCTAGCCTCATTAAACGGCATCGATATTCGCCAATTTGTGCCGACATTTGAGCGCCCGCAACTACCCAACCTCAAGCTACCCACAATGCCTGATCTCAAGCTTCCCGTCGGGGGCGATAAGGATATGCAGCCAGCGACGGTGAGTAAAATATATAAGTGGCGCGGTGACGATGGCAGCTGGCACTTCAGCGAAGAATTACCCGAGGGTGTAACCGCCGAAAAAGTGATCTTTCTCAATTCAGAGACCAACGTCGTTGAGAGCTTGCCCGGACTCAACAAAACAACGCGCCCAATTGCTGCGCTAGATGATCAGCCTGCTGAGCAACAGCCGGCCCAGCCTGTAAACCTCAACCCCTACAGTAAAAAAGCCATCGACAAGTTGTTAAATGATGCCCGGGGCGTACAGGAATTAATGGATCAACGTAATCGAGCCTTAGAACAAGCCATTCAGAACCAATAAATAAGTCAACTCTCGACCTGGCCTAAGCCACCACGGCCACGCCTTAAGCCCCCTCTTGCATCACACCGATAAGGCAGGAGTGCTGACGTATTTGACACCCCCCTTCTGAAAACCCCGTCAATTCTTTGACAAATCACTCTAAAAACCCTTAAGCCACTGTATTTAATCAATAAATATTAGTGGCATAGTTAGTGCTTAAACACTTTCAGGTGGTTCTTTTAAGCACCGATAAGTGACGTGCCAACAACGCCCTCAAGATTCGCCAACACAAGGATTAGCAAAGTTTGAACAAGACAGCAGCAATAATCATCACCATTGTAGCCCTGCTAGTCGTCGGCGGCGGCGGTGCCTGGTTCTATTTTAGTGGCGAGCCTTCAACGGCTGAAGCATCGTCAACATCGTCAAGTAGCGCAATAGAAGCGCGGAGAGAGAGTTACTATTTAGCTCTCGAGCCACCCTTCATTGTCAACTTCGTCTACAAAGATACCCTGCGCTATCTACAAATGACGCTATCGGTGATGAGTCACGAACAGAAAATACTCGAGCAGGTGACCCACCACATGCCCGCCATTCGCCACCGTTTAATTATGCTCATTAGCAACAAAAGCTTTGACGAGCTCAATGGCGAAGACAGCAAAGAAGCCCTGCGCGAGGAAATGCTACTCGAGATCCGCAACATTATTCAGGCAGAACAAAACAAGACCCACAATCCGGGCCGAGTGGAAGCGGTGTATTTCACCGGCTATGTGATGCAGTAATGGCCGATTCAGACGCGGGTACTGAGAGCGGTACAGATACCGAAGAGGTACTCACTCAGGAGGAGATCGACGCGCTGCTGACCAGCGTGGAAGATGACGACGGTAATGTTGAGGGCGGCGCTGATAGCGGCACCATCGTCCCCGGCGTCGGCCACGTTCGCAGCTTTGATTTCTCCCGTCAGAGCCAATCACTCAGCTCCGGCCTGCCCCTGCTCAATGTTATCCACGAGCGTTTTGCCCTGCAATTTTGTGAAAGCATCTTTAACACCTTGCGCTGCTCCAACAACGTCAAATTCGTTGGTGCCCGTGGGGCATCCTTTATCGACTACCTGCACACCCTGGAGCTGCCCACTCACATTAACTTCATCAACCTTAAGCCCTTAAAGGGCCTCGCTCTTGCCGTGTTTGACAACAACCTGATCACCAATGCGACCAGTAGCTTTTTTGGTGGTTCGATGAAACAAGAAATGGTGGCCGACAAGCAAGATTTCACCCCCTCCGAAATGCGCATTGGCAACATGCTTATGCAGCGCGTGATGAGTGACTTACAGGTCAGCTGGAAAGCCGATATTGAAGTCCACCCCGAGGCCAAACAAACTGAAACCAATCCTGACTTTGCACAACTGATGAATCCGGCCGAACAACTGCTGGTGAATCGTTTTGACATTATTTTCGAGGGCACCCAGGGCGTCTTTGAACTGGCCATGCCGATGGCAATGATTGAGCCCTACCGCGAACAACTCTCGGTGACCTACCAGGCTGAAAAACGCGAAGATCAGGGTACCTGGGCGCCGGTGATTATCGACGAACTAAAAACCACTAGCGTAAAACTAAGCAGCACCCTTGGCACTGCTCAGTTAACGCTTGGCGAGGTTCTCAAACTCGACACTGGCGACATCATCCCCATGGACGTGAGTGACACGGTCACCCTCTACGCCGAGGGCGTGCCCATTTTTGATGGTGAATATGGTGCCTTCAACGACAAAAATGCCATCAAAATTCGTAACAAGAAGCATCGCCCCTAAGGGCTGTTAACCGCGCACAAACAACGCAAAGCAGTGGAGACTCTCAATGAGTGACGACGAAAACAATGAAACGGACGAGCTCGAAACCAGCCCCGAGGAAAATGGCGATCCAGCGGCAGCGGAGGACTACACTGCCGCCCCCCTGAAAGACCTCAGCGAGAATAGCCCGGCGGCGGGCGGCAACAACATCCCCGCCATGGATGAACAGGACATCAACCTCGATGTCATTCTCGATGTGCCAATTACTATTTCGGTGGAGATCGGCCGCACCCAGGTGCCGATTCGCGATTTGCTGCGCTACTCCCAGGGCTCGGTGATTGAGCTGGACAGGCTGGTTAGCGAGCCCCTCGATGTACTCGTCAACAACACCCTTATTGCCCACGGCGAAGTGGTAGTGGTTGATGATCAATTCGGCATTCGCCTCACCGATGTCATCAGCCCCAGCGAGCGCGTTAAAAAACTCAAATGAAAACACCTCTGTCACTGTCTGCGCTTCTCGCACTGCCCTTTGCCGTTATGGCTCAGGCAGCGGAACCCAGCGCCAGCAATGTGCCACTGGCGGATACATCAGGCTATTTTTTACAACTGGTCAGCGGCCTTGGTGTTGTGCTGTTAAGTATTGCCGTGCTCGCCTGGCTGCTAAAACGCATCAATCGCCTGCCCAATCGTGACCTCAAAGATTTGGAGCTGCTCGCCTCACTCTCCGTTGGCCAGCGCGAGCGCGTGGTTATCGTGCGTGCCGGTACCACCGAACTGGTACTGGGTGTGGCACCCGGCAGTATTTCTAAACTGGGTGAAATCTCCACCGCGCCAATAGCAGAACAAGGCGAAGTCAGCAGCCCCGAAGACGACGCCGAAGGTACTGACAAGCCGCGTAAAGAGGCTTTTTCCGCCCTCATTGCCAAAGTACGCAAGGATACCGCGCCATGAAATGGCCTACCGCTTTATTCGTGTTGGCGGCAACACTGCTCGCGTCGACCCCCGCCTTTGCCGAGCAGGGCATCCCGCTGTTGACCGTGACCTCCGGGGCCGAGGGCGAGCAGTCCTACAGCCTGAATATTCAGATTCTGCTGCTGATGACAGCGCTGAGCCTGCTACCCGCAGCCCTGATTGCGATGACCTCGTTCACCCGCATTCTGGTGGTCTTCGCCATTCTGCGCCAGGCGCTGGGCACGGCACAGACACCCTCCAACCAAATCCTCCTCGGCCTGACGCTGTTCACCACTTTATTTGTCATGACCCCGGTACTGGAAAAAGCCTACAACGAAGGCGTTGAGCCCTATATGGAAGAAAAACTGGGCTTTAACGAGGCGGCCACCAAGGCCATCGCTCCCTTTCGCGAATTCATGCTCAACCAGGTGAGGGAGAGTGACCTCGCCCTGTTTATCGATATGGCCGGTGACGTAGAGGTTGACGATATTAGAGACGTGCCGCTCAAAGTCTTGCTACCCGCCTTTGTGGTCAGCGAATTAAAGACCGCCTTTCAAATTGGCTTTTTGATCTTTATTCCCTTTTTGATTATCGACCTCGTGGTCGCCAGTGTGCTGATGTCGATGGGCATGATGATGCTCTCGCCAGTCCTTATCTCCCTGCCCTTCAAAATCATGCTGTTTGTGTTGATTGATGGCTGGGCGCTGATTGTCAGCACACTGGCCGCCGGCTTCTATGTTTAACGAGAGCATGTTTAACGAGAGCATGTTTAACGAGAGCATGTTTAACAAGAGCATGTCTAAACAGAGCCTGTTTAAAAAGAACAGGTCTGAATTAAGAGGAGAACGACATGACACCTGAATCGGTTATCGACGTTGGCTACGACGCCATCCACGTCACTATGTTGCTGGCCGCGCCACTGCTGCTGGCGGCCCTCGCCATTGGCCTGGCGATCGGTGTCTTTCAGGCGGCAACACAAATTCAGGAAATGACCTTGAGCTTTATTCCCAAGCTTATCGCCATGGCCATCGCGGGCATGATTGCCGGGCCGTGGATGCTCAATGTGTTGCTCAGTTTCACCTTGAACTTATACGCCAGCATCCCGGAAATAACCGGCTAGGGCCCCGGCAACAACAGTGGAATTTTCAGTCAACGATGTCATGCGCCTGCTCACCAGCCTGATGTGGCCTCTGTTGCGTGTCGGTAGCTTTGTGCTCGCCTCACCGGTGCTCGGTGCCAAGTCGATTCCCGTGCGTACCCGTATCATTCTTACCCTAGCAATCGCCTGGATACTGGCGCCCATTACCCCGGCACCAGAGGTCAATCCGCTCAGTGCTGCGGGCCTGTTGATCAGCCTGCAACAAATCGCCCTGGGGCTGGGCATGGGTTTTATTTTTCATATGGCCTTCGCCACTGTAGTCATCGCCGGGCAGAGCATTGCCATGGCCATGGGCCTGGGTTTTGCCTCCGCCGTCGATCCCCAGAATGGCGTACAAGTGCCGGTGGTCAGTCAGTTTTATATGATTCTCGCCACATTGGTATTCCTCGCCCTCGATGGCCACCTGCTGCTTATTCAGACCATTCACCACAGTTTTGAACTGCTACCCGTCGGCGCCCAGTGGCCCCACGACCTGGCCTGGAAAATCGTCCTGTGGGGCAGCCAGATGTTCACCAGTGGCCTGCTAATCGCCCTACCGGCACTGGCATCACTGTTACTGGTCAACCTCGCCTTTGGCGTTATCACCCGCTCGGCACCGCAGCTGAATATTTTTGCCGTGGGCTTCCCTATTACTTTGCTTGCCGGTTTTGCCCTGATTCTACTTAGCCTGCCTTCGTTTTTACCCCTTATTAGTGGTGCTTTCGAAAGCGTCTTCAAACTCGTCCCGACCCTCCTGGTGCCCTAGATGGCTGAACATGAGAGCGGGCAGGAACGCACCGAAGAGCCCACCCCCAAACGCCAGGAAGACGCGAAAAAAAAGGGGCAGATGGCGCGCTCCCGCGAACTCAATACCATGATTTCCCTGCTGGTCGGCGCTGGTGGTCTGATCACTTTTGGCGGCACCATGATCGGCAAACTCTCAGAGCAAATGACCAACTATCTGGCCATGAGCCCCGCAGGCATGGACGATGCCGAGGTCTTTACCGCCACCGTTGGCGGCGCCCTCGGCAACGGCATTTTGATTTGCGTGCCCTTCTTTATGCTACTGCTGGTATCGGTCTTTGTTGGCCCTCTGGCTATGGGCGGCTGGGCTTTCAGCCCCTCCTCCATGGCCTTTAAAATCGAAAAGGTCAACCCGCTGAAGGGTATTGCCAAGATGGTGTCGGCCAAATCATTAATGGAGCTGGCCAAAGCACTGGGCAAGTTTTTCCTGGTCAGCACGGTGGCAACAGTGGTGATCTGGCAAATCTTTGACCAGCTACTGCTGCTCGCCAGCAAAGATATCGAAACGGCCCTCAATCATTTTGCCAGTATCGCCGGGCTCTCCTTTCTCAGCTTTTGTACGGCGCTGATTTTGATTGCCGCCATCGACGTACCCTTCCAACTCTGGGAGCACAAGCGCCAGTTGAAAATGACCAAGCAGGAAATCAAGGACGAGAGCAAAGAGAGCGAGGGCCGGCCCGAGGTAAAAAGCCAGATCCGCATGTTGCAGCGGGAAATGTCCCAACGACGCATGATGGACAACGTGCCCAGCGCCAATGTGGTGATCACCAACCCAACCCACTACGCCGTCGCCCTGAAGTACGATGATCTCGGCCCACGGGCACCCGTTGTCGTCGCCAAGGGTAAGGGCGAAATTGCCCTACGCATCCGCAAACTGGCTGAAGAGCATGATGTGATGACCTTTGCTGCGCCACCCCTGGCGCGAGCCATTTATGCCAGCACCGAGATTGACCGTGAGATCCCCGCCCAGCTTTACCTCGCGGTGGCCCAGGTGCTGGCCTATGTCTACCAACTCAAATTACCGGCGGTACCGGGCCAGCCAGCTCCTAAACCACCGACCGACATCGCCATTCCCGACGAACTATCGGTGCCTGAAGATAGCAGCGCAGATAGTCGCGAAAATATCAGCGGAGAGAATCCATGAATACCGCAACCACCAATGCAGGCGCGCCGCCCGCCAACCCCGCACTGAAAATCATTACCGGCCTCGGCACGCCGATCATCGTGGTCATGATGCTGGCGATGATCATCCTGCCCTTGCCACCGGTAATGCTTGATGCCTTCTTTACCTTTAATATCTCTTTCTCACTAATCGTTCTACTGGCAGTTATTTACGCCGAACGACCCCTGGAATTCACCGTTTTCCCCACCGTATTACTGATTGCCACCCTGCTGCGGCTAGCGCTGAATATTGCCTCGACACGGGTGGTCTTACTCGAGGGTCACACCGGCACCGACGCGGCGGGCAAAGTCATTCAGGCCTTTGGCGACTTTGTGGTGGGCGGCAACTACACCGTGGGTCTGGTGGTTTTCGCGATTCTAGTGATTATTAATTTCGTGGTAATCACCAAGGGTGGCGGGCGTATTTCAGAAGTATCGGCCCGCTTTACTCTGGATGCCATGCCCGGCAAGCAGATGGCCATTGATGCCGACCTCAATGCCGGCGCCCTGACGCAGGAACAGGCTCGGGTACGCCGTGAAGACATCGCCCGAGAGGCCGACTTCTACGGCTCAATGGACGGTGCCAGTAAATTTGTACGCGGTGATGCAATCGCTGGTATCCTGATTCTGGTCATTAACATCGTCGGCGGCATGGCGGTCGGTACTTTCCAACACGACCTGAGTGCCTCTCAGTCGGCCCACAACTATGTGCTACTCACCATCGGTGACGGTCTGGTTGCACAAATACCCTCGCTGTTGCTGTCGACAGCGGCGGCCATTATCGTCACCCGTGCCTCCGATGCTCAGGACATGGGCCAGCAGATGGGCTCCCAGCTGTTTCAATCGCCCAAGGCGCTGATTATTACAGCCGGCATTATGGCCAGCCTCGGCGTCATACCCGGTATGCCCAACCTGGCTTTTCTCGGCCTTGCAGCACTGCTGGGCGGCGCCGCTTTCTTTCTTATTCAGAGGGATAAAATAGAAGAGCAGGTCGAACCCATTGCCGAGCCCATCGCCCCGCCCGCCGAGACTAAAGAACTGAGCTGGGATGATGTCACCACCGTCGACCCCATTGGGCTGGAGGTCGGCTATCGACTGATTCCCCTGGTCGATAAAAACCAGGACGGCGAGCTGCTCACTCGCGTCAAGGGCGTACGCAAGAAGCTCTCCCAAGATCTGGGTTTTCTGGTACAGCCAGTACATATTCGCGACAACCTAGACCTGTCGCCCAATGCCTATCGCATTACCCTCCACGGTGTTCCCCTGGGCGAGTCTGAAATTCACCCCGGCAAAGAGATGGCCATTAACCCCGGTCAAGTCTTCGGCACCCTGAACGGAGCCGCCACCAAAGACCCCGCCTTTGGCCTCGAAGCACTGTGGATAGAACCCAGCCTGCGCGATGAAGCTCAGGCCATGGGTTATACCGTGGTCGACTGCTCCACGGTGATCGCCACCCACCTTAGTGAGTTACTGAAACAACACGCCCACGAGCTACTCGGTCACGATGAGGTACAGCAGCTACTCGACCTGCTGGCCAAATCCTCACCCAAGTTGGTAGAAAACCTGGTGCCCGGCACTCTGTCTCTGAGTGTCGTGCTCAAAGTCATGCAGAACCTGCTGGAGGAAAATATACCCATTAAAGATGTGCGCACCATCGCCGAGTCCTTGGCGGAAAACGCGGTAAAGAGTCAAGAAGCCGACGTTTTAACCGCGCAGGCCCGGGTCGCACTGAGCCGCACTATCTACCAACAGATCAATGGAATGGCCCCTGAGCTAGAAGTTATGACTCTCGACCCAGAGTTGGAACAGATATTGCTAAATGTATTACAAGGCTCGACAACGAGCGGCGGATTAGAACCAGGATTAGCAGACAATATGCTGCAACAAATCAACAGCTCAGCACAGGCACAGACGACTCAGGGGCAAACCCCGGTACTGCTGGTGGCCACAGCTCTGCGCACCTGGTTATCGAATTTGGTGAGAGCGGCTAATCCGGGCTTACACGTACTGTCCTATGAGGAAGTACCACCCAGCAAGCAGCTCAAGGTTATTCATTCCGTCGGTAGGTAGGTAGATAGTTAATTAATAAAACGGGGCATGGGGCTCTGGGACCAGCGAAGAACAAGGAAGGCTGGTCAACTCGAAGAAGGTAGTCAAGATGAAAATTAAGCGATTCACGGCTGAAACCATGCGCGAAGCAATTCGCAAGGTGAGGGAAACCTGGGGCCCGGACGCTGTTATTCTCTCCAACAAAAAGCTCGGTAACGGCGTTGAAATCACCGCTGCCATCGATTTTGAGGAAGAGGAAGTGGAGAAGTTAGCCGCAGAGATGGCCCAAGCTCCTGCTGCCACCGAGGCCGCAGTTCAATCCACAGCTCAGGCGCCGATCCAGCCGGCAAATCAGGCAAGGTCAGCGCGGCCAGAAGCTGCCACCCAACGGCAAGCGGCAACCTATGTCAGCCCACAGTCGAGTCAGGCGTCTAGTTTGTTAAGCCCCTCCCTATCAACGGAGAGTCTATCAACGGAGAGTCCATCAACAGACAGCCCGGCAGCGGCCCGTCACGACAATGCCAGTCCGAACTTGCTCTCGGATCTGCGCCAGGAAATATCTGACCTGCGCGGGCTTATCGAAGGTGAGCTGACACAAATGGCCTGGCGAGAAATAGGCCAACGCAATCCTCGCAAAGCCGCACTCATGCACAAGCTCAACAGTCTTGGCCTGAAGCGGGAGCTTTGTACCAAACTGGTTTCCCAAAACGCCATGCACGAGGACGATGACGCCGCCTGGAAGCAATCCCTGATTGAGCTGGCCTCTATGCTCACCGAGGGGGATCACCAGCTCCTCGAAAGCGGTGGCACCTATGCCATTATCGGCTCAACGGGCGTCGGTAAAACCACGACCGTCGCCAAACTGGCGGCGCAATATGCCCTGCGTCACGGCACCGATAAAATCGGCCTGATTACCACCGACTGCTTTCGCATCGGCGGTGTCGACCAGCTCAGCACCTTCGGTAACTTGCTCGACATCCCTGTCTTTCTGGCCACTGATCGAATCGAGCTGTCGGACATTCTCGACCAGCTCAGCGACAAAGACCTGATCTTGATCGACACGGCGGGCATGAGCCAACGCGATATGGAGCTTTCCAAACAACTGGCCACATTGACCGGTGCCGGACACGATATTCAGTTCTACCTGGCCCTGTCAGCCACCGCACAGCAGGCCATCACCAGTGAAATTATGCGTGTGTTTAGCGACATCAAGCTCGCGGGCACCGTTGTCACTAAAGTCGACGAGGCTGCCAGCCTCGGCGGCGTACTCAACGCACTGATCAATTACCAGTTACCCACGTTCTTTATCAGCAACGGTCAAAAGGTGCCCGAAGACCTCCATCTGGGCTCGGCCATTGAACTGGTCAAAATTGCCCGTGACTTATTACAACGCACTGGCTCTCACCAGCCTATAATAGATCCTGAGACCACGCGCCCCAACAAGCATTCACCCAGTACTCATGAGGAGAAACGACTCCATGGCTAACAACTCACCAGTCGCCAGAGCGCCACAGCAGAAGCCAGTCCGCGTGATCGCCATCACCAGCGGTAAAGGAGGCGTCGGCAAAACCAACATTTCGGTAAACCTCGCCGCCTCCTTTGCCAAACAAGGCGATAATGTATTGTTGATGGATGCCGATCTTGGTCTCGCCAATGTCGACATCCTCTTCGATCTCCACCCAAAATACGACCTGCGCCACGTTATTGCCGGCGAACGTAGCCTTGATGAAATTATCGTTGACGCCCCTTTGGGCCTGAAGGTGATCCCCGCTTCCTCGGGTGTATCGAGCATGGCCGATCTTTCGCCGGCAGAAAATGCCGGCCTGGTGCGCGCCTTCAGCGAGCTGCAATTTCCGGTCGATACCATGATTGTCGATACCGCTGCCGGTATTTCCGACAGCGTGATCACCTTCTGCAAAGCCTGTCAGGAGGTCGTGGTGGTGGTTTGCGATGAACCAACCTCGATTACCGATGCCTACGCACTGATTAAAGTTATGAGTCGCGATCACGGCGTGAAGCGCTTCCACATCCTCGCCAATATGGTCAATAGCAATGCCCACGGCGAAGAACTGTTCCGCAAAATATCCCGCGTCACCGACCACTTCCTCGACATCGTCGCGGTACATATTGGCTCCATACCCATGGACGACTACCTGCGTAAAGCGGTACGTCACCAAATGCCCGTGGTTGAAGCCTTCCCGCGCAGCCCCTCCGCTCTGGCCATTACCCGGCTCGCCAAAGCCATCGATAAATGGCCCGTGCCCGAGCTCGCGAGTGGCAATATGGAGTTCTTTATCGAGCGCGTCGTCGGCTATCCGAACGAGGAATATGCTGCATGACAAAAGCGGTTTTCTACGCTGATGAAGAATTCGGAAACAGTGAAAAACTGGTCACCGATTATCTTCACTTAGTAAAGAAAATCGCCTTTCATATCGCCTCTCGCCTACCCGCTGGCATTGATATTGACGACCTCACCCAGGTCGGTTTAATCGGCCTGCTCGAGGCCGCAAAAAGCTACCGCAGTGGCCAGGGCGCAACTTTTGAAACCTTCGCTGGCATCCGTATTCGCGGCGCCATTCTCGACGAAGTGCGCCGCTTTGACTGGTCACCACGCAGTATTCAACAAAAAGCCCGCTGGCTGGCGCAGGCGACACGCAGTGCTGAAATTGAACTACAACGCAGCCCCAAAGATAGCGAAATTGCCGCCCAGCTGGGCGTCGATATGGACGAATACCACCAGCTTTTACGCGACACCGCCGCCTGTAAAGCCACTTTTGTCGATGCCAACGAAGTCGATCTGCCCGACACTAACACCCCCCATGACAACATCCACGACGCCGCTTTTCGCACGGCTTTAAGTACTCACATAGCACAATTGCCCGAGCGTGAGAAAACCTTGATGTCACTCTATTACGACGACGAATTAAACCTCAAAGAAATTGGCGCCGTGCTTGAAATTAGCGAATCGAGAGTCAGCCAAATCCACAGCCAGATACTCAACAAACTGCGCGCCAGCCTGCTGTCCTGGACATCTGACACAGACGACACCAGCCGCTAAGCCGGACACTATTTAAATGGATATCCTTACCCTACTCGGTGTTATCTTTGCTTTTGCCGCCATTATTGGCGGCAATGCCCTGGAAGGCGGACACCTGGACTCGCTGCTACAGTTCACCGCCTTTTTAATTGTCTTTGGCGGCACCCTCGGTGCGATCATGGTACAGACCCCTATCAAGGTCTTTATTCACAGTATTAAATTGCTGCGCTGGATTTTCATCCCCCCCCAACTCGACCCCGCCACAACACTGCAAAAAATTGTTGAGTGGAGTCAGATAGCCCGCAAAGAGGGCCTCCTCGGCCTGGAGAACATTTCCGAAGAAGAGAGCGAACCCTTTACCCAAAAGTGCCTGCAACTGCTCATCGATGGCAATGAGCCCGAGTCCATCCGCAGCACCATGGAGGTAGAAATTTCAACCAAAGAAGCTCTCGATATTAAAGGTGCAAAAGTCTATGAAGGCATGGGCGGTTACAGCCCCACTATCGGCATTATCGGCGCTGTACTGGGACTGATTCATGTTATGAACAACCTGGCCGACCCCTCCACCCTCGGCCCCGGTATTGCCGTCGCCTTTGTCGCCACCATTTACGGTGTCGGCATGGCCAATCTCTTTTTACTGCCAGCCGCCAATAAATTAAAAACCCTTATCAGCGACCGCTGTCATATTCAGGAAATGATTGTGGAAGGTATTGTCGCCATTGCCGAAGGCGAGAATCACCGCAATATCGAAGCTAAATTACGCGGCTATTTTTAGTCGTTTATTATGGCCAGAAAGCGCGCACCTGAAGAACATGAAAACCACGAGCGATGGCTAGTTTCCTACGCCGACTTTATCACCCTTTTATTCGCTTTTTTTGTGGTCATGTATTCTATTTCTTCGGTTAACGAAGGTAAATTTCGCGTCCTCTCCCACTCCCTTGTCGCCTCTTTTTCCAGCCCAAGTCGATCAATGGACCCCGTGCAATTTGGCACGGCCAGCACCTCTTTCCCGATTGCACCTGCGCCCTTAAATCGCACCCCCATAAAACTCGACCTGCCTCAGTCGATGGGCAAAGATGCCATTAAAGTAGACCCCGCCAAGCTCAAGAAAAGCTCGCCAGAAATGGATGAACTTGGGCAAAAAATTAATAACGCACTGCAATCCCTGATCGAAACCGAACTGGTTTCAGTGCGTAAATCAGACAATTGGCTAGAGATAGAAATCAACAGCAAGGTCTTGTTTTCAAGTGGCAGTAGCAACCTATCACCCAGCGCCAGGCCCTTGTTGCGCGGCTTGAGCAATGTTCTTAAAAACCGCAAAAACAAAATTCACGTCGAGGGTTTTACCGACAATCTACCCATTAAAAATAATATTTACCCTTCCAACTGGGAGCTATCGGCGGCGCGCGCTGCCACCGTGGTGCGGCTCTTCGCCACTTACGGTGTAACACCAAAAAACCTGGCGTCGATTGGCTACGGAGAATACCAACCCAAGGTTGGCAATGATACGCGCGAGGGACGGGCGACAAACCGGCGGGTGGTTATTGTCATCATCGCCACCGGTTTTGACCCCCGCTTAAGAAATCGTTAACGTGCCAGTTATTTATATTTAACACCGTCAAATTAAAAACCACTGGCAGGAGGCCACTATGGCTAACGAAATAACTCCCCCTGGCACGGCTCGCCCCCTGCGTATACCTGCGAGTAAATCTGTCACCGACAAGCAAAAAGACGTACCCGTGCCTGAAAAGAAAGCCAAACCTAAGAAGAAAAAAAAACCCGATGATGACGCTCAAATTCATATTGATGAGTATATTTAAACTCGGCGCCTGAACTCGATAGTGCGGTAATGGCAAGTGCTAACCATTACCTCACTATAAGCTAATAACCTTTCATCAGCCGGTTAAGCTGGAATCGAGGAGAAGCATTAAATATAGTAATCAATAACGCCACGACTCTCTGCCCGCCCACCCGGTATCAGCCCGGGTTCTGTTTCTAAGACCATTGTTTCACCAGTACTGCCGTCGGATGCCAACACTCCAGAATCGGCTAGTTGCTCTCGCTCCTGTTGTAGACTTTGATCGGAAACATCCGCATTAGCGAGCTGCATGCCACTGTCGGCAAACATTTCACGCAGCCGTGGCAGGGCCGCTTCCAGGGCTTCTCGAGCAGCCGGGTTGGCGGCAAAAAAGGTAACATTTGTACGCTCACCTTCGGTGGCGAGCTTGACTTCGATACGACCCAGCTCGGGGGGATTGATCCGTAGCTCAAGCCCTGTGTTATTTTGCCCAACCATCCAGCGAATGCGATTGCCGACCTCCGCATCCCAGCCAGGCTGCCCCGCAGGTGTTTGCAGGGTGAAAAAGCGCGGCGCGGCGGTTTCCTGCGTGGCGCTGTATTTCGCCGACTCTGCACCGGGCACGGTTAAGGTCGAACTGATATTTGAAAAGTTTAAGCCCTGGGTCGCAGATTCTCCCCCGTCAGCCCTGGCATTAAGTGCGAGCGCTGGACCGGCCAGCTCTGACTTGCCAGCCATGGCCGCCATAATATTTTGTCGCACCTGTTCAAAATTTTCTTTCGAGCCAGAGCCATTTGACAGTGCTTCAGCGACGACTTGTGCCGCTGGCATCTTAAGTGTCGAGTTAGACACCGAGCCCTCTAGCAGTGGCTTGATGTTTTTTCCCGGCAGGAGTTCCAGCCCGGGGTCGAGCTCCACATCGATTTCAGCATCGAGCTCACCATTGGCAAGCACACCTGAAACAAGGGCTTGCTTACCCGACAAAACGCGCGCCAACTCAGGGCTAATAACAGGCGCAGGGCCAGGCCTGGTGAGTGTATCGGCGGCTTCTTTTGAGCCAGGTAATGCCGAAGTCAAGGCTTCTAGAGCATCGCTGTTAGGCACTTCCCCCTGGCGCAATGCAGCAGCGACAGAAGCCGCATCCACCTGTGCCGCGACTTGCTGGGCTGACGCTGCGATCGCTTCACTTTGAAGCGGTAACAATTCAACATCGACACTCTCTACCTCAACAGGCAAAAGAGTCTCAGCCCCCGGTTCAACTGCCACTGATTCAGCCGCTTGCTGCGGCAAAAGCGCGTATTCAAGCGGCGAGGCATTGCCGCTCGTAGCTAGCACCTGAGCATCTGGCGAAGTCTCAATCACATCACTGCCTTCGCCGTCAGAACCTGCTTCAGTGGCTAACAAAGACAGCACTCTCTCACCTATCGTCGCAAAGGGTGCTTCAACTACCCGCCCTGACAAGCCCTCAGCGGGTGCATTTTGCAGCCCCGGATTATTGGCCATAGCATCCAGTCTGGAGGGAGAGGTTTGCCCCTCCCTTTCAGTGCCACTCCCGGTATTGGTCTTGTCGGCAGCATCAGCCACAGCCTTTTCACGATCTTTTTCAGGTTCCGAGCTCTGCCCCGCAGAGCCCGTCGTTGCTGCTTTTTCAGCGGCTTCACTCCGCTTATCGGCTGATTTTTCTTTGGCCTCAGCAGCTCTACCCCGATCACTGCGCTTCTCGGCCTCAAGATGATTGGAGAAAGTACGCTCCCGACTTCCAACCCCCTCCGTGGAGGAAACGGAACTCGATGACGAGCCGCCTGCCAGCCTCTGCGCACTCTGACTAGCTGGGGTAGCCACCTTAACGGATAATGGCATTGGAACCTCTCGTGTTATCTGTCACTGCTGATACAGGTAGAGATCATCTGCCCAAACGCTAGCCATCAAGCGGCTAGAAACGAGGGGCAGTGTCTCCTCAATTACCTTTCCAATGTAAGTAATAGCAAAACACGGGCCAGCTTGATTTGTGGCGTTTAATTAGGGGGGGGCTTTTGGCAATAGGTGATGGGAACCCATCATTGAACGGATAGCGAAGTAAAGTCGCTTTTAGCTCCAGCCACCTTTACCGGCAAGACCGGAGCGC
>CAYWXW010000026.1:0-31707 GCA_964462265.1 uncultured Porticoccaceae bacterium
TGAGTTGTCGTCACAGAGCAGTTTTAGATTTTTCATGTTTTTTCATTAATGCTAGTTGTTGATGTTTGCTGGCTTTTCAATCAGGGCTTGTTAGAATTTGCGCCCTGTACTTTCACTGGAGTGGATAATGGCTTGGAATGAACCGGGTGGTGGTAAAGATCCCTGGGGTAACGGTAGTGGCAAAGGTGGTAATCCGCCCGACCTCGACGCGGCTCTGAAAGATATCGGCGAAAAATTCGGCAAAATATTTGGCGGCGGTGGCTCCGGTAGTGGTGGCGGTATCGGTGGCACGGCTATCGTCGGCATCCTGCTAATCATTTCGGTGATTTGGGGTCTGCTGGGTTTTTACCAGATAGACGCTAAAGAGAAAGCTCTGGTGCTGCGCCTGGGTAAGTTCCATGAAATTGTCGGCGATGGCCTGCACTGGAATCCACCTTTGATCGATCTTGTGACCCGGGTTCGTGTTACGGAAGAACGCCAGTATGAAACTCGCGGACAAATGCTCACTCAGGATGAGAATATTGTTGAGCTGCCCTTAACGGTGCACTACAACATTAAGTCGGTGAAAGATTTTGTGCTGAATGTGAAAGCGCCGGAGAATAGTTTGCGTCATGCCACCGACAGCGCCCTGCGCCACGTGGTGGGTAGCAGCGGTCTCGACGAGGTGGTCTCGACGGGCCGAGAGCAATTAAGCATTGATGTTCAAGAACGCCTGCAGACGTATCTTGATAGTTACGGTACGGGCATAAAAGTGGTCAAAGTGAATATTCTCGAAGCCAAGCCACCCTCTGCGGTCAAGGCTGCTTACGATGATGTGATCAAGGCGCGGGAAGACAGAGAGCGTGTGATTAACGAAGCTCAGGCCTATGCTAATGGCATCGTGCCCGAGGCACGGGGTCGTGCTAAGCGAGTGATTGAAGAGGCGAAAGGCTATCAGGCTCGCGTCGTCGCCGATGCCGAGGGTGAGACGGAGCGTTTTGACAAGTTACTGGCCGAGTACCAAAAAGCGCCCGAAGTCACTCGTCAGCGACTCTATCTAGACACCATGCAATCGGTGATGGAAAACAGCTCGAAGGTACTGGTCGATGTTGAGGGCGGTAATAATATGCTTTATCTGCCGCTGGATAAGATCATGCAGCAGCAAGCGTCGAGCACGGGCAGAACCGGCAGTAGCCAGATGAAGTCGTTGACCTCGGCTGATATCAACCTTATTACGGAAGCGGTGATTGAGCGGATTCGCAATCAGTCATCTAATAGCCAGCGCCGGGAGTCACGCTAATGAACCAGAGATTTCCAAGTTTTTTAGTCCTTGTTGTCCTCGCGATAACCTTTAGTAATAGCTGTATCTACATCATTAAAGAGACGGAAAGGGGCGTTAAGCTACATTTTGGTAGTGTTGCCGAGGCCGATATTCTCCCGGGCATACATTTCAAGTGGCCGATGGCTGACAAGGTGCATAAGTTTGATGCGCGCATTCTGACCCTCGATGCTGAGCCGAAAAGCTTTTTGACCCGCGAGAAAAAACGTTTGATCGTCGATGCTTATGCCAAGTGGCGAATCAAAGATGTCGAGGTCTACTATAAGGCCACCGGCGGTGATGAAGCCGTGGCCCACGCCCGTCTTGGTGACCGTGTTAACGATGGCCTGCGTAACCAGTTTGGTACGCGCACTCTGCACGAAGTGGTCTCCGGTGAGCGCGATGTATTGATGCACAATATTACCGAAGAGCTGAACAAGAACGTTACTGAGTCTCTGGGTGTTGAAGTTGTCGATGTGCGTGTTAAACGTATCGATTTGCCCTCCGAGGTTAGTGAACAGGTGTTCCGTCGTATGAAAGCCGAACGGGAAAAAGAAGCCCGTGAACTACGTTCTATCGGTAAGGAAGCGGCTGAAGAAATTCGCGCCGATGCCGACCGGCAGGAAACCATTATTGCCGCTAATGCTTACAAAGAGAGCGAGCAATTGCGTGGTGCCGGCGATGCGGATGCCACGGCGATTTACTCTACCTCTTTTAGCAAAGACCCTGAGTTCTACACCTTTACCCGCAGCCTTAAAGCCTACAAAAGTGCCTTTTCATCGAAGGGCGATATTATGCTGGTTGAGCCCGATAGCGAGTTTTTCCGCTATTTGAAATATTCGAAAGGGCAGTCAAAGAACTAAGCACAGCGCTGATGGCCTAAGTGGCAATGTCCCCTTAGGCTCGACGCGGTAAAAAATACAGCCCTCGATTGTCTCGAGTGGTAAGATGGCAGGAAACCGGGGAAGCCCGGTTTTTTTGCGACTGTTGCGGCTAGAGCTGACTTACGGACTGGTTTTGGATAGGTAACGATGATGGCTCAAGACCTTCTTACTGCACTGTGTTTAGTCCTGGTTATTGAAGGTATTATGCCGTTTCTGGCACCCTCTGGCTGGCGCAATATGATGCTGACTCTGGCTCAAACCGACGACAAACACATTCGAATACTGGGCCTGGTGAGTATGTTGCTGGGTGCCGGGCTGCTGTTTTTGGTGCGTTAGTTTTTTAGATTAAGATAGGAATTATGACGAAGATTGATCGTTGGTTATTGCCCGATGGCATTGAAGAGATCCTGCCCGACCGTGCTCTTAAAGTTGAGCGTCTGCGTCGACGATTGCTCGACCTCTACCACTCCTGGGGTTACGACCTGGTAATACCGCCACTGGCTGAATTTACCGACTCCCTGCTCAGCGGTTCGGGCTCAGATCTCGACTTGATGACTTTTAAAATCACCGACCAGCTCAGCGGCCGGATGATGGGTGTGCGCGCCGATATTACGCCCCAGGCAGCGCGCATGGACGCCCACAGCTTGCAGCGCAACAGCCCCAACCGTTTATGTTATGCCGGTCAGGTACTTTATACCCGAGCGCGGGGGCCGCTTGAATCGCGCTCGCCGATCCAGCTCGGTGTCGAGCTGTTTGGCGAAGCGAGCTTAGAAGCCGATGTCGAAGTCATGTCTCTGTTGGTCGAAACCCTCAGTTTCAGCGGTCTCGATGATATCTACCTCGATATCGGCCACGTCGGTATTTATCGCGCTCTAGAACAAGCCGCAGGCTTGAGTGGTGAACAAAGTGACGAACTGTTTGCTCTGCTACAGCGTAAGGATGCGGGTCTACAACAGTGGTTAGCAAGTAATGTGGCAGACGCGGCTTTGGCCAGGATGCTGGCAGCGCTACCCGGTTTGGCGGGTGATGTAACGGTGCTCTGCCAGGCCAAACAAGTTTTGGCCAATGCACCCGCTGAAGTGTTGCAGGCATTAAGTGAAGTTGAGGCGGTTGCCAGTCAGTTGGCTGCATGCGCACCGAATGTCGCTCTGTTTCTAGATTTGAGCGAGCTGCGTGGCTACCACTATCACACCGGTATTGTCTTTGCCGCCTACACCAGCGAATCGACACTGGCCCTGGGTAATGGTGGCCGCTATGACGATGTCGGCGAGGCCTTTGGTCGCGCCCGTCCGGCCACTGGTTTTGGTATCGACCTGAGCAAATTAGCTAGCCTGGTCGAAAACAGCAGCAGTGTTGTGGCGGGTATTTATGCCCCCGCTCCGACAGAGAGTGCTAACGGCGGCGCATGGGCAAAAGAAATTTCCCGTTTGCGCGAAAGCGGCGAACGAGTGGTGCGTGGCTTTACCGGCCAGCCTGTGGATTATGACGAACTGCACTGTGATCGCGTACTGATTGCAAGTGACGGTGGATTTAACGTAGAACCAACAGCCGCGTCAGCAGCTGGTAATGAGAGTAAATAATGGGCAAGAACGTAGTAGTACTGGGTACCCAGTGGGGCGATGAAGGCAAAGGTAAAATCGTTGATTTGCTGACCGATCAAGCCTCTGTTGTGACGCGTTTTCAGGGCGGCCACAATGCCGGCCACACGCTGGTGATCGACGGCGAAAAAACTGTTTTACACCTCATTCCCTCCGGCATCCTGCGCGACAATGTTCGTTGTTTGATCGGTAACGGCGTGGTGCTTGCACCCGATGCCCTTTTAAAAGAGATGCGTCAGCTCGAAGAGAGCGGCGTACCGGTGCGTGAGCGCCTGCGTATTTCGCCAGCTTGCCCGTTGATACTGTCCTATCACGTCGCCCTCGATCAGGCCCGTGAAGTGGCGCGCGGCAAAGCGGCGATTGGCACCACCGGGCGCGGCATTGGCCCGGCCTATGAAGACAAAGTGGCGCGCCGTGGTTTGCGCCTGGGCGACCTTTTCGATCGCAGTCGCTTTGCCGACAAATTGCGTGAAGTGATGGAATATCACAACTTTATGCTCACCAATTACTACAAGGCCAAGGCCTGTGATTACGCCGCAACGTTGGCATCGTGTCAGGCGTGGGCAGAAGAACTGCGCCCCCTGGTGCTGGATGTTACCGCCGCCTTGCATGAGACCCGTGAAGCGGGCGAGAATATTTTGTTTGAAGGGGCTCAGGGCTCCTTGCTCGATATCGACCACGGCACCTACCCCTTTGTCACCTCCTCAAATACCACCGCTGGCGGCACGGCCACGGGCAGTGGTTTCGGGCCCCTGTATCTTGATTACGTGCTGGGTATTACCAAGGCCTACACCACGCGTGTTGGCTCCGGCCCCTTTCCCACCGAATTGTTCTGCGAAGTGGGCGAGCACCTGGCGGCAAAAGGCCACGAGTTTGGCGCCACCACGGGCCGCGCGCGACGCTGTGGCTGGTTCGATGCTGTTGCCCTGAAGCAGGCGGTGCGCATTAATAGTGTCTCGGGCCTGTGCCTGACCAAGCTCGATGTACTGGATGGTCTCGAGGGTATCGATATCTGTGTTGCCTATCAGGACAAAAACGGCAATCACATTAGCGCCCCTAGCCATGCCGATGACTATGAAAATATTGTTCCGGTTTACGAGACGATGCCCGGATGGGGGGAGTCTACAGTGGGTGCTAAAAGCCTCGATCAATTGCCCGCTGCAGCCCGCAGTTATATTGCCCGCATTGAAGAATTGTGCGGTGTACCTATCGACATCGTTTCCACCGGCCCCGACCGCGTTGAAACGATAGTGTTGCGTCACCCCTTTGGCGCCTAGATAGCCGCTTGAATTAGCGTTTAAGTTATAAGGCTGAGAAACCACAGGGCACCCAAAAAATAAAATAACACTTAAAAATGAGGAGTGAACTATGAGTATCAGAGGAAAAGCCTTCATCGCGGGGGTTTACGAACACCCGCTGCGTGAGGCCACAGGTAAAACTGTCCCCCAGCTGCATGCCGAGGTTGCCAAGGGTGCACTGGAAGACGCAGGGCTGACAAAAGACGATATCGACGCCTATTATTGTGCCGGTGACGTACCGGGCCTCGGCCCCTTGAATCAGGCTGAATACATGGGTCTGAATGTCACCCAGTTTGATAGCACGGAAGTGGGTGGCTCCTCCTATGTGGCCCACGTTAATCACGCGGCTCAGGCCATCGCCATGGGCCACTGTAAAGTTGCATTGATTACCCTGGCCGGTCGTCCTCGCGCCGACGCCAAAGAAAACTACCGTACCCGTCCCGGTGGCGGCCCGCCCGCTGACTATGCTTTTGAAGCACCCTTTCGCCCGGTGGTCACCAATATGTACGGCATGGCGGCAATGCGCCATATGCACGAATACGGCACCACCAGCGAGCAGTTGGCCTGGGTAAAGGTCGCCGCCTCCCACCACGCCCAATACAACGAGCATGCCATGTTGCGCAATGTGGTGACGGTCGAGGATGTAATCAATTCACCGATGATCAGCGACCCCCTGCACCGGCTCGATTGCTGTGTGATGAGTGATGGCGGGGGAGCCGTTATTGTCGTGGCCCCAGAAGTTGCCGCTCAGTTAAAGCGCCCTAGCGTTAAAGTGCTCGGTGCTGGCGAAGCCATAAAACACCTCAATGGTGGCAAGGTTGACCTAACCTATTCCGGCGCACGCTGGTCCGGGCCTAAAGCTTTTGAAGAAGCTGGCGTTACCCCGGCCGATATTAAATACGCCTCTATTTACGATTCCTTCACCATCACCGTGGTGGAAACTCTCGAAGACCTGGGTTTTTGTGCCAAGGGCGAGGGCGGCAAATTTGTCGCCGACGGCAACCTGATTTCAGGTGTCGGCAAATTGCCCTTTAATACCGATGGCGGCGGTTTGTGTAACAATCATCCGACCGATCGGGGCGGTATAACCAAGGTTATTGAGGCGGTGCGCCAGGTGCGTGGCGAAGCACATCCTAAAGTACAAGTGGCCAATTGCGATATTGCTCTGGCTCACGGTACCGGCGGTTTATTAGGCTCGCGTATGGGCAGTGCAACATTGATACTGGGAGGAGCAGACGCATGAGCGAATTAAACGGAATGAATCGACCCAGCAAGGTGCGGGCACCGCGTGTCAATGACGAAACCAAAGGTTTCTGGGCTGCGACTGGCGAAGGTAAGTTACTGGTTAAACATTGCAATGGCTGTGGTGAAAATCATTTTTACCCCCGCACCTTTTGTCCCTTTTGCTTCAGTGACGATACCGAGTATTTAGAAACAGCCGGGCGCGGCACAATTTACACGTACAGCGTTATGCGCAGAACCAAAGAGCCATGGGCCATTGCCTATGTGACTCTCGACGAAGGCCCAACGATGATGACTAATTTAATCGACTGCGATTTCGACAAACTCGAAATTGGCCAGGCCGTTAAAGTGGCATTTATCGACACCGGTGAGGGCACAGCAGTGCCATTTTTTGCACCGGCCTGAATGGGTTTAATTTTTTTGCATCAATAGACGAGTGGTAGGTATTCAGTGAAAAGTTTCAAAATTGCAGTATTGGCCGGTGATGGTATCGGCCCAGAAATTATGACAGAAGCGCTTAAAGTACTGAAAGTCATCGAAGCGCGCAACGATGTGAGCTTCGAACTGATGCCCGCCGCCTTTGGCGCCAATGCCTATTTCGAGTGCGGGCACCCCTTCCCACAAGCGACTATCGATATTAGTGATGCCGCCGATGCCATTCTTAAAGGGCCGATTGGCTTAAGCCACGAAGAATCGCAAAAAATTCCCGTCGATATGTTGCCCGAGCGAGCTGCAATTTCCGCCCGGTATCACTGCCCAAAGCACTGGCCCACTTTTCACCTCTCAAGCCAGAAATCATCGGGGAAGGCATCGATTTAATTATGGTGCGCGAGTTGGTTGGTGGTCTCTATTTTGGTGAAAAAGAAGTTGGCGTTAACGGCGAAGGCCTGCGCTATGTGCGCGAAACCCTGGAATATGACGAAGGCCAAATCAGCCGTATCCTCCACGAAGCTTTTAAAATTGCCATGCGCCGCAAGAAGGTGCTGCACAATATTCACAAAAGCAATGTGCTGAAATCCAGCGTTTTGTGGAACGAAATTATTGAAGAGATCGCCCCGCAATATCCCGAGGTAAAAGTTGTTCATATTCTGGTTGACGCCGCGGCCACCTTGCTGTGTTTAAACCCCACCCAGTTTGATGTGATGGTAATGGAGAATATGTTTGGCGATATTCTCAGCGATCAGGGCGGCGGTATTCTCGGTTCTCTCGGTTTAATGCCCTCGGCTTGTCTGGGGCCGGATAAGGCTTATTACGAACCTTCCCACGGTTCTGCACCGGATATTGCCGGCAAGAATATTGCCAACCCCTACTCGATGATAGGTTCAGTGGCGATGATGCTCGAAAATAGTTTTGACATGCTCGATGAAGCGGAAAATGTTTGGGCCGCCATGCAGGGTGTTTTTGCCGATGGTTATTCAACCGCCGATTTGAGCAAGCCGGGCACCGGTGTGACCATGATTAACACGCAGGAATTCGGTGAACGTGTTGTTGCCAAGCTAGAGGCACAAATAGTTTAAAAACAGTGGGTGAATAGTTAATTTCGACTGACTACACATAATAAAAAGGAAGAATAAAATGCCACCGAAAAAACTATCCCCTTTTCATCGCAGTATGCACAAAATCGCTTCAAGTAGCCCCGGGGCCTGGTTTCTGGCGCGTACCCAGCACCACCTCGACCGCGTTGTTTTTAAGCTGTCGGGTGGGCGCACCACCATGGCTGGTGTTATGACCGGCCTGTCGGTAGTTGTTTTATCGGCCAGGGGTGCGAAGAGCGGGGTGATCCGTAACATCCCTCTACTTTGCATAGAAGATGAAGCCGAGCCCGGTATCTTCGCTATTGTTGCCTCCAATTTTGGCCAGGGCCACAATCCGGCCTGGTATTACAACTTAAAGGCTAACCCCCAGGCCAGCTGCACTTTGCGTGGGCGGACCCAGGACTATATGGCCACCGAGCTAGAGGGGGAGGAATACCAGCGCTATTGGGGCTATGCTCTCGATACCTATATGGGTTTTCCCCATTACAAAAGTCGTGTCGGTGATCGGCATATTCCTATTTTTGTTATGAAGCCGCTTACAACTGCCGCCTAATTAAGCTCCTTTTTTGACGGCAGCTGTGTAATAAAAATAACCATTTAAAAACTGGAGAATAATAATGACAGCACAAGACCATCAAAAAACTGTTAAAGATTTTTGTCAGGCCTGGGAAAATCTCGATATTGATGCCGTACTCGGCTTGATGAGTGAAGATGCGGTCTACCACAATATGCCCATGGCACCCCTGGTGGGGCAGGAGCAAATCCGAGGCTTTCTTTCAGCCTTTCTCGGTGCTGCAAGTTCTTGCCGCTTTGAAATCCTCACCATCGTTGCCGATGAGCAGCGTGTCGTTACCGAAAGGCTCGACAGCTTTACCCTGGGTGATAACACCTTGTCAGAGCTGCCAGTGCTGGGTATTTTCGAATTTAATACCGAGGGTGAAATCAATAACTGGCGCGAGTATTTCGATTTGAAAACCTGGGTCGATAAAGGTGGCCCCGCTATTGGCTGAGGGCTGTAAAAGCGCGGACTTTTCTATTACATAACATTACATAACATAACAATGATTATTTTAAATCCGTACTTTTACTGAGCTTAGCGGGCTTGTTTTGGGCGGGTAACCTGATTGCTGGCAGTGTATTGCGTGATTATATGGTCCCGGATTTATTGTCGCCTAGCAAGCACTGGCAGGCAGTGCTATTTTTATGGCGCTAATTTCTTTATTGGTCAGCGTGATATGTTGAGAGGTGTCAAAAGTTGGCCGCTATTGTTTGCTTTGGGCCAACCGTGCTGCCCCTGTTTTGGTGGAATCGGGGCGTGCAGTTGATAGGCTCCAATCAAGCCTCGCTCTATCTGAATTTGATACCGGTTTATGCCATAGTACTGGCAATATTATTGGTGCCGGTCTGGTGCTTATGGGTGGTTTATACGGTGGTTTGTCCGCGGTGAGGCGAACGCCTGTGTTGGCTGAACCCTCAGCTGAGAAGTGCTGGTAGTTGCCAATATGCTGCGATTTCTCCATAGTCTGGCCTAAGATTTCGTGGTTAAACAGTACGGCAGGTTTTAATAAATAGTAAGAAATAAGCACTTATAAGTTAGTGTTTTGAAGTTAGAATCTATCAATAAGCATCAAAGGAATGGGCTTGTGAACGATAATACGATTGCAATTAATCCCCGGAAATCTTCACGAGTAAGTGGTCTCGGCCCTTATATTTTTAGTTTGTTGGTTATCGTTATTCCAGCGACAACTGCGTATTACTTTAATCTGCAAAGTCAGACGGGCTACCACCAAAAGAGAGCATTCAGGGCGCTGGATGAGGCGGGGCGTCTCCTCGATAGAAATGTGGCGGCATTTGTCCGCTTGCGGCCAAAGACAGAAAGTCATGCACCCGATGTAGAGACACTGACGGACTGGATGAATGAAAAATCTAACGCAATAAAAAACAATCCGATCTTTTCTGATATTAATTTTACACGTAAGGATCAAACACAAAAGAGGATAAATAATTGTGAGAAGCATGATAAGTTTGGTTTTAAACGTGACCAGGGACATATTAAATTAGTACAAGAATTCTGTGTCGAGACGAGTGATTACCCAGGCTTGAGTCTGCTTCAAAGTATGGTGTCACTAGACCCTGTGTTAGCTGATCTACGGCGACGACGGGAGTTTGATGTTATCGCGCTTGTGAGTCCCGATGGTGATGTTCTCTATAGCACTGAGACAGAACGTTCGATCTTTTTGTCCTCTGATCCTGACGAGCAGTCCGTCTCGCGAACAAAACACTACCGCAATTTTAAACTTCCGTTGCAGCTGGCAAACTGCAAACTACAGAAAAAGGCTGATAAATCGAAGGCTGAAAAGCTCTGTGATAATGGCTTTGACCTTGGACACGCTGCATTTGTCGAAATGGAGATCGGTGATGCCACGAAGCTGTTTTTTTTTCAGCCCTATACACCACAGCAAGACAATTTGTTTTGTGAGCTTTCTAAGGTCGATAGTAATAATGGCAATCAATGTAAGGATGGCATATCGAGGGCAGGTTATATAGTTGGCGTGGTTGATGACAGCCGTTTTAGTGCGCGGGTTCAACGCATTCCTCCAAACGTAGTAGCAGGGATTGCCCTTTTTGTACTGATTACTTTGTTGCTGGCACCCTACCTGCGCATTGCTCTCGGTGGGGCCCTGGCTTCTGTGAGTAAGTTGTTTACGGGATATTTGCTTAGCGCGGGTGTGCTTAGTACGGGCATCACAATAATATTGATTCTGTGGGCGAGCCTGGGCCGTAGCATCCTAGAAACCGGCGAGTATACTGCGGTGAATATTGCCGACAATATTGAAGAAGATGTTCGCGGCGAAGTGATTGACATGCTCAAGATCTATGCTTGTTTGAGAAGCGGCCTTTTAAGTAAATCTAACGGCGGAGATTTTGAGGGATCAACGGGCACAAAGGGAAATAGTGATTGCCCTATACCAGCACAATTGTCCACCGATAGGCCTGCTTACCGAGTGATGTTTTTTGCTGACAAAAACGGTAAAAGCATTGATCAAAACCCTGACTATATCTTTGATTATCGTAAGGATACCCTGAAAAACGTGGATGTATCGGGCCGCGATTATTTTAAGCAAGCGAATTTTAACGGTCTGAGGCTGAACAGGTTTAGCAGTGAGCCTGCCCTATCACCCTTCGCCCTACAACGGATAATGAGTTACAGCACTGGCTCACTTTCTACCGCTATAGCTGTTCCGGAGCAGGGTTTTGATGAGGAAAGTCCCCTGGGTACAGCTAAAGTTGGTGTTATTAGCGGACCATTGCAAAGCCTGGCGGCACCCGTTTTACCTACAGGTTTTCACTTTGCCATTATTGAAGATGAAAGCGGCCTTGTTCTCGCTCATGACAACGCAGGGCGTGTATTAGTGGAGGATTTTTATCGCGAGGCAGATGACAACCCTGAGCTGCGTGCTCTGGTTAAACGTCGGCAGAGTAAGCTTTTTCATGGTAAATACCATGGTCGGGAAAGCTTATTTTATACCCGTGCAATAGCAGATATACCTTGGAGTATTGTCGTCATACAAGATAAAACATTGGTGCAAATGGCGCGTTTTGAAATTGCAGCGATTGCACTGGGCGAGTTACTTCTTCTGTTTATGGTTGTTGGTATTTGCATTTTGGGTACGGTTGTTTTTTGGCGTAAAGCCCCCTGGACATGGCTATGGCCTATGCGTAGGAATGTATTTGATTGTCATCCCTCAATCTTTTGGGTAGCAAATATTGTCTTATTAATAGTGCTGCTCGTTGGCCTAATTATAATCTTGATTTTTAATGGATTTTGGTTGATTTTTTGGACAGCAGTCACTGTACTTTCTGGTGCTCATTTAATGTACCTCGTATCTGCTCAGCCTTTTGATGTTAAGTTATTTTCGCATCGTCGTCGTCGAACTCCTGCGCTCCTCGTACTGGTGCTGCTGCTTATGGCAGGTATGCTGATATGTGTTTTTGAGGCTATAACAAATGGTGAAATATCATTCACCAGCGTTGTTCTGCACTGTGTTTTATCAGTGGCTTTGTTGATTGTCTTGGTTGATAGCGCGCCTAAATGGCTGCAGATAATCTGGGATAAACCCAAGACAGGCCTGCCACCGTGTTCAGATAATACTCCCGAAAAAAAACAGTCTGATAATACAGTGAGTCGATTGATTGTTCCCGAATCATTGCGGCGTTTTCGTCATATAAGTGCTGGTGTACTCTGTTTATTGATATTTGGTGGTTTACCTGCGGGAGCGGCCTTTAAAGATGCTTATGTAACGTATATGGATTTACTTTTCCGTTACAGCGCTGTAGATGCAGCGGCAGGTCTTGATCATAGAGTGGGTGAGCTGAGAAACTATATAGCGTCTCTTAATCTGAAGAAGAGTGAGAAAAGCGGCCTTGACTGGACGAGAGCCTATGATTTTTCAGTGAGTGAAAAAGACCGAGGGGTATTTTTGAATAGTAGTCTGTTGGCGACTAGTAGCGGCGGTGCTTCACGTTCGCACCTTACTTATTCAACTATTGATATGTCCTCAGAATGTGCTGCTATCAGTAGAAAGGATAGAATTCCTGGTATGGCGTCCTTTATTGTTAGTGATATTTTTCCGGTAGATGAGCGTATGGCGCGTCTCCATCTCGCTCAGAATAAGCGTTCTGATGACGGCCGCTGGTATTGGTGTGACGACGATGGCCCAGGTCATTCCCTCTCTTACTTGACTAAAAATGGAACGCCGGGCGGTGGTAATAACTGGGTAACTCTTGAATTTTATTCCAGTGTATTTCATCAGCAATCACTGTTTTATATCACCCTTTTTATGCTGCTGATGTTTATGTATATCGGTGTTCTCTACCTCCAGGTAAGTATTACCGGGGCCCGGCTTGGGGGAACAAGGATCCCCTTTATATTGCATCGTTCGGGTAAGCCCAGGCCGAATCATGGGAAGGTGAATTTCGAAGATTTGTCATTTAACCACCGGCTGGTGTTGCGCGCATCAGATCGGCATATTTACACAAGACAATCTCAATTCCCCTCTGGGCAATGTGAATTACTGAAACTGGATACAGCCAGTGAACTCGACTTTATTAAACTTCAACAAATACTAAATACTGATCGAGTTGTAGAAGTTAAGGTTTTGCACTTGTCGATTTTGATTGACGATATGGAGCAACGTCGGATAATTCTCCCCCTTCTCGAGTCACTCGTCAAAGAAAACCTCGATACAAAAATAACACTTTATGCCGATTTTAATCCGCTTTATCGCTTAACTCGACCAGACGCCTATCGTGATAATACCAGCGGTGATGGTGATATTGTGAGGGATTGTGACAACCTACGTTGGAGTGCTTTGCTATCAAGATTTGTCAAAGAATATGCCTGGACTCCCAGGGATAATCTGCAGTGGTTAGCCTGGAAAGACAAAGTTCGGGAAGGCGATTCGACATGTGCCCGTGAAATGCGGATTTTTCACCCCGAGAGTAAAATTGAGGATTTGTTGAAGGAAAAGTTTTTACATGCCAGAAAGGAGGGTTTATTCAGTAACACTGACGATATTCCTTCAGGAGATATTATTGCTCTAGCTGGAGAACTTGGCGGTGCTTACTATCGACAACTATGGGAGGAGTGCACCCATAACGAGCGGGTTTTATTACATGCGCTGGCAGCCGGACGCTGTGTAAATACTCTGAATGTGGAGATTATTAGCCATTTGATGCGTCGTGGCCTGTTGGTAATGGAACCCTCTTTGTCCCTGGTCAATGAAAGTTTTGCCGAGTTTATCCGTGAAGCTGAGACACCCGAAACCTATCGTCATTGGCAAAATGATGAGCAGGAGAAGGGTGCCTGGCAAGCCTTGCGTGTACCCTTTATGTTCCTGTTATTTGTGCCCATAGCGATTTTGCTGGTGGTTGCGACAGAGGAGCTGAATGGCGGCATTGCGCTGTTGGCGCCTATTTTGACCGTCATTCCTATGCTGATGAAAGGTTTTGGTCTTAGACCTGTGACAGATTCTTAATGGGCGTTAATGTGACATTGTCTGCTCCTGCTCCTGCCACTGTCCCTTGTCGCTATTGTCAAGCCTGGTGATGATTGGGGTATGGGTGAATGAATTCGGTAATTGCGCTCTAAATCTCGTATCCTTGTCGCCCTCTTACAAGCACAAATTCAGGAAGAAAGCTGTATGGCTAAACCCAACTATGCATATCAAAAGCGTGAAAAGGAGCTGGCTAAAAAGAAGAAGAAAGAGGAGAAGCGCAAGCAAAAAGCCCTGGCTGCTGAGGAGGCTCAGGGTGGGGGCGCACAGGAGGGGGATGCCTCTATCGATTCGCTGACCGATGCACCACCCGGTGCTCCGACCGATACCGAGAGTTAATCAGTTGATTCAGTCCGGCCAGGGCAGCACGAAGTGCTGGCTGTTGATCAGAATGCTCTTTGAGTACTATTGAGTGCACTGCAGTGCCCAGGCGCTGCTTAGCTGTACTGCGTGTCAGCCCCGCTGTTGTCGTTTAAAGAGGTGTTGCTGATTGACTACGAATGCCTGATTGAGTGAAGGGGCAATTAGTCTGGCTAACCTTTAGGCTGGGTCGGCAAAATGGGGCATCACCTCTTTAGCAAAAAGCTCAAGCGAGGCATTGAATTGCTCCGGTGGCAATATACCCTGGGGCAGTAGTAGGAACACTTCGTCGAGAGGTATTTTTTTGCTGACCTCTTCAATGCGTCGTTTAAGCGTCTCCGGTGAACCGATCAGTAATTCTGGCATGCCTTGACCAAAGGGCCGCATCCAGGTGTCCCACATCCAGGCCATGTCTTCAAACAGGGTTTGTGCCTCGGCATCTGTGGGGGCGCAAATCATAATGCCACCCCAGCAGGCTTCATCGCCGGGTTTGAAATCGTGGCCACACTGCTTGGCTTCTTCGCCCCATTCCTTCCACAGTACTTCTAGAAAGTCGGTGTCCCCAGCCAGTACGATGGGCTTACCTTTGTGTTTGGCCCAGAATTTTGCCGAGCGCAGACTGTGGGAGAAGCCGCCGTAAAGGGGGATTTCGTCCTGCCAGGGGCGGGGGGCAATGCCGATTTCAGTGACGCGCATGTCTTTAGATACACCTTGCCCATAGGTTGAATACACCGGGTGCTGGTGGGGGTTTACAAAGTCTTTTGAGGGGAAATCCCAGTATTTTCCGTGGTGTTGAAAGGTGTCTTCTTTGAGGGCCGTGAGCACGATGTCGACGAACTCGGCGAAGTACTCGCGGTTGTCTTCATCGACCTGGGTTTTGGCATTCCAGGGGCCGACGGCTTTTAGCTGGGGCTGAATTCTAAAGTTATCGAGCCAGCGGGCCTGATAGCCGCGCACCAAACCCACGCCGAGGCGGCCTTTAAGCATGCAGTCGAGGCTGGCGATTTTCTCTGCCGTCACCAGGGGGTTGTTGGTGGTTGAGACAAAGCCGCAGGGAATAATACGCAGTTTTTCACTGTGCTGGCCCAGCCACATACTGGTCAGGCAGGGGTCGTTGGCAGCCTCGAAGCCTTCAATCTGCAAGTGATGCTCGGGGTGGGCGAAGGCGAAATAACCGAGTTCATCGGCAAGGCGTGCTGAGTCGGCGAGCTCTTCAAGCATACGACGATAGAGTTTGGGGTTTTTGCCCGCCATGCCGGCTTCTAGCTCAGCGCGGCGGCCCACGGTGCAGTAGACAAAGAGGTTGAATTTAAGGGCTGCTTGATTCATTGCTTTTAACCTCTTAGTGGGCTTTATTTGGTTTTATTGTGGCGCGTATCTGGTGAGCTAGGCGTTGACGTCAATCACTACCCGGCCCTTGACCTTACCGGCGAGAATGTCGCTAGCTAGTTGGGGGACATTGGCCATTGGCTCGACACTGTAAATTTGGCGTAGCAGGTCGAGATCGACCAGTTTGGCGAGAGAGTCCCAGGCGCGCTGGCGGCGCTCCAGCGGTGCCATTACCGAGTCGATGCCGCGCAGTGTCACGCCGCGTAAAATAAAGGGCATAACGCTGGCAGGCAAGTTGGTGCTGCCGGCCAATCCGCAGGCGGTAACCATGCCTTCGTAGCGAGTTTGTGCCAGTACGCTGGCGAGGGTGTTGTCGCCGACGGTATCGACAGCGCCGGCCCAGGTTTCGGCTTCCAGTGGCCCGGGGTCACGGGCGAGCTGGTCACGGGCGATAATGTGTTTGGCGCCGAGAGCTTCGAGCAGTGGGCGAGCCTCGTCAACGCGACCGGTTGAGGCGGTGACTTCATAGCCCAACTTCGCCAGCAGCATAATGGCCACGGTGCCAACACCACCGGCAGCGCCAGTGACAACAATGGGGCCGTCATCGGGCTTCACGCCCCAGTCTTGCAGGGCCAGCACACAGAGCATGGCGGTGTAACCTGCGGTGCCAATGGCCATTGTCTCTTCGAGACTAAAGGCTTCGGGTACGCGCACCAGCCATTGCGCTTTCAGTTTCTGCTTTTGGGCATAGCCACCCCAGTAGCGTTCAGATAAGCCAAAGCCGTTGACCAACACGCGGTCGCCGGCTTTAAACGCTGGGTTTTTCGATTCGACCACAGTGCCCGCTAAATCAATACCACCCACCATGGGGAACTTGCGGCAGATAGGCAGGGTTCCCGTGGTGGCGAGACCGTCTTTATAGTTGACGGTGGAATAGGCGACATCGACCAGCACCTCTTCGTCCGGCAGGTCACCAAGGCTGATCTGCTTAATTGAAGCACTGACCTTTTTATCGTTCTTGTCGATAATCAGGGCATTAAAAGGCGTGGTCATGGCGCAGTTTCCCGAAGCAGTTTTTGCACTAACGACGTCAGCGTTATTTACTTGCTGACATCAATTTTGGCGTATTGGCCTTTATAGAAGCCCAGTGGCTCTTTATCGGCATTGCTCATTTCGTGCACACGACCAACGATAATAACGTGATCGCCACCGTCATAGAGGTGCTCGGTAGAGCATTCAAAGCGCACGCTGTAGTCGTTGAGTACGGGTACGCCAGCACGACCTTCGCTGGAGTCAGCCTGACCAAACTTGTCGGCATCTTTGGTGGCGAACAAACGCGATACATCTTCCTGACCTTCGTGGAGGATGTGAATGGCAAAATCTTTGGCTTCATTAAAGGCATCGAAACTGTTGGCGTTTTTCGCGATAGCCCACATCACCAGCGGTGGATCGAGGGAAACGGAAGAGAAACTGTTGGCGGTGCAGCCTACTTTGGTGCCATCGGCGGCATTGGCTGTGACAACAGTAATACCGGTGGCGAAAGCGCCAAGGGAGTCGCGAAATTCTCGTGCATCTAAAGTCATGGTCAGGTTTCCAAGTGTAGTAAGTGTAAAGCAGTAATAAATTTTCAATATAAAACCCGCGAGCTGGGCTAACGGGTTTTAGTTTTGCGTGATCTCAGCGCCCTTTACAAGATAAGCAGGCGATAACCTTACATTATAAAGGGAGGGGTACTACGACCCCAAGTCTTTTAATGTACCACAGGGCCCGGGGTGTATGAAGTGTCAATAGGCTTACATTGTTTGGTTAAGGGTTAGCCAACACGGCGGGTCGTTGGGAGACTTTGTCGTACCAGGTTTGCAGGTTAGTGCAGCTCGCGGGAATGTCTTCTTTAATCCACTTGGCAAAGTCGCAGACCACTAACGTGGTGATGTCGGCCAGCGAGTAAAAATCACCGGCAACGTATTCATTGTTGGCGAGGCGCTGGTCAAAGTCAGTGTAAAAGTTTTGCAAACGCTGGGCGCCACGCTCGGCTAACTCGGGCAACTGCTTGTAATTGTGCGGACCAACGACGGCGCGGTCGGCAAAGCCCTCAGCCGTGTTGCGGAACACTTCGGCAACGGCCAATATGCCATTCACAAAGGCTAGGTGTTCCCACATTTCTACGACGGCCTTTTCTTCGGGCGTCGAGCCCAGCATTGGCGGGTTGGGGTTGCTCTCTTCAAAGTAGCGAGTGATACCGCGAATCTGGCTAATGCAGGTGCCATTGTCTAGCTCAAGCATGGGGATATCACAGGCGGGGTTTTTGGCCATATATTCAGGCGACATGTGCTCACCTTTAAACAGGTCTACCGGCACCCTTTCGACATCAATACCCTTTTCAGAAAGGAAGATGTTAACGCGGCGGGGGTTGGGTGCTTTGGGGAAATCGTACAATTTCATGGCTTTTCTCCATTGTTATTGGTCGAGCCCTAGAGTCAGGAAGCTGAGTCAGGGAACTGAGTTCGGGGGCAGAGTGTTAGTATAGGTTCGACTGCCTTTAAGAGGCTGTTGAAACGTGTAATGCCGCTCTGCCTCGAATCATATTAGATTAAGTGTTTTGAAATGGATAGAGTGAGGGTTGAACACTTTGCCCCCGCTGGCTTGATACATTTTACCCGTCAAACAATGGAGTACCTCCGTGGCTGAGCGCCTCACCGACTATCAGCGACAACGCTATACGCGCCAAATACTGCTGCCGAGCTTTGGCTTCGACGGGCAGGAGCAATTAGTGGCGAGCACCGTGCTGGTACTTGGCGTTGGTGGTCTCGGTTGTGCGGCGGCTCAATATCTGTGCACCGCCGGTGTTGGGGATTTGATTTTAGTCGACGACGATAGCGTTGAATTGAGCAATTTACACCGCCAGGTCTTACACGGTGAAGCCGATATTGGCCGCCTTAAAGTTGAATCTGCCCGCGATAGTTTGTTGTGTTTAAACCCGGCAGCTTCTATCGAAATAATGGCAGAAAGGTTGGACGATGCCGCGATGTTGAGCAAAATAGATGCCTCTGACCTGGTGCTGGATTGCTCCGATAATCTCGATACCCGCCGCCAGCTCAATCGACTTTGTTATCGGGCTCAAACGCCACTGGTGTCGGGCGCCGCGATTCGTTTTGAAGGCCAGGTTGCGGTTTACACGATGCAAGAATCAACACCGTGTTATGAATGCTTAAGCCAGCGCTTTGGCGAGCAGCAACTGAGCTGTGTGGAGTCGGGCGTGCTAGCGCCGCTGGTGGGCATTGTCGGCAGCCTGCAAGCGCTAGAGGCCATCAAATTATTAAGTGGTGCAGGCACCGTGCCGGTCGGTAAATTAATGCTGTTTGACGGCGCTTACAGTCAGTGGCAAACATTCCAGCTTGAACAGTGGCCAGACTGCCCGGTGTGTGGCAGATCGACTACTACAGATTAAAAACTTTAGCTAGTGATATAGCAGAGACAGCATTCATCTATGAATAAGCAAGAGCAAAACCCACAGCAAGCGATTAGCCCCCAACCTTTATTGAGCCTTGAGCAAGCCCGAGCCCATATGTTGGCAGCGCTCAGTGGCGAGCTTATTAATGACGAGAGGGTGCCATTAGCTGCCTTGCCGGGTCGTATTTTGGCCGCCGATGTCGTGTCGCCAATTAATGCCCCTCCCGCCGATAATTCTGCCATGGACGGTTACGCGTTTAACTTTGCTGCTCTGGGTGACAATATCGCTGAAAACGCCGTCTTTACACTGGCGGGCAAGGCTCTGGCCGGGGAACCCTTTATTGGTAGTGTTCGGGCTGACCAGTGCCTGCGTATTATGACCGGGGCCGAATTACCTCAGGGTTGCGACACGGTGGTGATGCAGGAAAACGTAGAAGCAGACGGCGACACCATTACCCTTAAAAAGATACCCAAACCCCAGGCCAATGTGCGCTATACCGGGGAGGATATTAAAAAGGGCGAAACTTTATTTACAGCAGGGCATCGCCTTGGCCCTGTCGATATTGGTCTGCTGGCGACGATGGGTATTGCCGAGGCGGCTGTGCGGCCGCGCTTAAAAGTCGCCGTATTTGCCAATGGTAGTGAATTGCGTGCGCCGGGTGAGGTCTTAGCGGCGGGTGAAATTTATGACAGCAACCGTTATTTTTTAAGGGCGATGCTAGAAAGGCTGGGTTGCGAGGTGCTTGATATTGGCGTTATTCCCGATAACCTCGAACAACTGCGTACCGCCTTTAAAAAGGCCGATGCCTCGGCGGATGTGGTCATCACCTGCGGCGGTGCTTCGGTGGGCGAGGCCGACTATACGCGCCAGCTATTGCGCGAGCAGGGCGATATTGGTTTCTGGAAAGTGGCCATTAAACCGGGTAAGCCTTTTATGTTTGGCCACCTGGCGAGCAGTACTTTTTTTGGTTTGCCGGGTAATCCCATGTCCGCGCTGGTGACCTTTTATCAATTAGTGCTGCCCGTTCTGCAAAAAATGCAGGGCCTTGAAGCGGCCCCGGCTCTAGCACTCTCTGCCCGGGCCAGTTGCGATATACGCCGTAATCGTAATCGCCTTGAATTTTTACGCGCTAGCCTGACGACAGATAGTGATGGCGAGCTGATTGTCACTCCGGATAAACAACAAAGCTCTGGTGCGCTGAGCTCCTTTGCTCGCAGTAATTGTTTTATTCTGTTGGAAGCGGGTGAGCAAGTGTTAAAGCAAGGTGAGAAAGTTGGTGTGCAGCTTTTTGATGCCACTTTGCGTTAAAAGCTCATGTTAAAAAACTGATATTCAAAGTTGAGACTTTATTAATATCGCTGCATCAAGGCTTACCAAATTAAGATTAAAAATAAAATTAAAAAATCGACGTATTAAATTTTAGAAAAAAACCAAAACTATAACAGCCGCAACAGCGGTATTTGATAATCGGGGGTCATTATGACTAAGAAAAGAAAACACCTGCTAGACGGAATTACCGTATTAGATCTAACCCAGCACGTCGCCGGGCCTTCCTGCACACGAATGATGGCAGAGATGGGCGCGGAGATTATTAAAGTAGAACTAGCACCCTACGGCGAGCAAATTCGCGATATGGGCTATAAAAAAGGGGGTCGCGGTATTTATTTCCTGCAACAAAACCGGGGTAAGAAAAGCCTGTGTATTGATGCGAAAACCGAAGAGGGTAAAAAGATACTGCACGGGCTTGTTAAAAAGGTCGACGTACTGATTGAGAATTTTGCCCCCGGTGTTATCGGCCGCCTGGGCTGTAGCTGGGAGGTGGTACACGAGCTAAACCCCGAGTGCATTATGTGTTCAATTTCTACTTTCGGCCAAACAGGGCCGCTATCAGAGCTGCCGGGCTTTGACTACATCGGCCAAAGTTATGCCGGTATTACCAGTCTAATTGGCGACCCCGATAAAGCGCCGAGCATACCGGCAGCTGCCCTGGGTGACACCATGACCGGCGCCCACGCACTGGCGGCAATTAATGCCGCTTTGTTTCATCGCGCCATGGGTGGTGAAGCCGAGTTTATTGACGTGACGCTGCTCGACAGTTACTTCCACTGCCACGAAATGTATGTCGGTTATTACAGTGCCAGCGATGGCAAACTGGCACCGAAGCGCCCCGGTTCCCATCATCGCCTCGGTTGCCCGATGGGTATTTTTACCGGCAAGGACGGCTATATCACCATCATTGCCACGCCGCCCCAGTGGGAGCGTATGTGCGATGTGATGGAAATGCCCGAACTGAAAACCGACCCACGTTTTGCCGATCCGAATGACAGAATTCGCCGTCGCAGAGAGCTGGTTCCCATTATCGAAGAGTGGTTGCAGAGCCATGACAGCGATGCGGCGGCGATTGCTAAACTGGAGGCAGCCAGGATTCCCGTAGCCCCGGTATTGAGCCTGCCCGAGGCGATGGAGCATCCCCACCTGGTCGAGCGCGGCACCGTGCGCACCGTCACCCAGCGCGGCGCGGGTACCTTTAAAATGCCCGGCATGCCCCTGCGTTTTTCTGGATATCCGAGCGAGAACGAGTTGGAGGCACCTTATAAAGGTGAGCACAATAGCGAGGTGCTAGGGAAATACCTCGACTACTCTCCCGAGAAAATCGCCGAGTTGATGGCTAGCGGGATACTGGTCGACGAAGACATTCCAGAACCAGGAGCTGAAGAAGGCGCTGAACCCGGCGCAGCATAAGGTTAAGAGAGGGCTGCTCTGTATCAGCTTTTTGTACACTGTTAGATAATGCCGAGCTACGCCGATTCTCCGGTATTATCTGACTTATTCAGAGGCTCCTAACCCTCCCTTTACAGGAAAAGTATGATGATTTTTGATGCCACATCTTTACAGACGAGCTATCGCCAACTCGGTGAGCAGTTTTCCAGTGATCAGCTACCAACGCCGGTTGCCGACCCCGCGCTGATTCGCGTTAATCCGGCACTTGCCGAGCAGCTTAATTTATCGGTCAGTGAATTAGACAGCCCTGAGGCACTACAATTTTTTGCCGGTAATGCCGTGCCGCAGAATAGTCAGCCCATTGCCACAGCTTATGCCGCCCATCAATTTGGTGGCTGGAACCCGCAGTTGGGCGATGGTCGGGCAGTGTTGCTCGGCGAGGTAATTGGCAAAGATGGCTGCCGCTACGATGTGCAATTAAAAGGGGCTGGCCAAACCCCTTACTCGCGCCGGGGTGACGGGCGCTCGGCACTTGGCCCGGTGTTGCGTGAATATATTGTCAGCGAAGCAATGGCAGCTCTGGGTATTCCAACAACCCGCGCCCTGGTAGCGGTGACCACGGGTGAGCGAGTGGTGCGCGAATCTTTACTGCCCGGCGCGATATTGACCCGTGTGGCCAGTAGCCATATTCGTATCGGCACCTTCCAGTTTTTTTCCGCGCAAGGCGATATCGATTCGGTAAAAACCCTTGCCGATTATGTGATCGACAGGCACTACCCACAGGCGCGGCAAGCAGATTCAAACGACGAACCCTACAGCGCACTATTGGGCTGTGTCGTCGAGGCCCAGGCCCGCTTGATTGCTCATTGGATGTCAGTGGGTTTTATTCACGGCGTCATGAACACCGATAATATGCTAGTTTGCGGAGAGACAGTGGATTACGGCCCCTGTGCTTTTATGGATGCTTACCATCCGGAGAAAGTCTATAGCTCCATCGATACTCACGGACGCTACGCCTATGCCAGGCAGCCAGAAATTGGCCACTGGAACCTCAGTTGGCTGGCTCAGGCACTGCTGCCATTAATGGATGATGTCGAGGCCGAGGCGATCAATAAAGCCCAGGCAGCGCTGAGTCAATTCTCGACAATATTTGCTGAAACCTATCAAACCTTGATGGCCGAAAAACTGGGTTTTACTGAGCCCAGTGCCGAGGTCGGTCAGCTGTTTTCCCAATTACTGGAATTAATGGCCGAGCACGGCTGTGACTTCACGCTGACTTTTCGCGCCCTGACTGACCAGCTCGCCCCCGTCGGCACGGTCGATGTGCTGGGTCAACTTTACCCTCTGCCCGCAGCATTGCACGGCTGGTTGAGCGATTGGCAAGATTTACTGGCAAAAGAAAATATCGACCACACCGTTGCCTATCAATTAATGCTCAATAAAAATCCCGCTTTTATTCCCCGTAATCATCAGATAGAGGCCGCCATTAATGAGGCAACTCGCGACAATGATTTCAAGCGCTTTCACCAGTTGGTTGAGTTGCTAGCCAAACCTTTTGAATATCGAGAAAGCGATAAACTCTTTGCAATGCCACCAAAACCTGAAGAAGAGGTTACTCAGACTTTTTGCGGTACATAATATTTTTCGGGCTTGTTCAGAGGCTCGCTACCTTTACTGTCCGTATTAAATTAAATGCAACATCCCTTTACACCGTTGACAATAAATATATAAAAAAGAGGTCGATTTAATGAGTAAGGCTACTGCAAATACATTTGATGTAATTATTATCGGTGCCGGGATTGCCGGCATGTACCAATTGCTAAAATTACGGGAGCTGGGGTTTTCGGTAAAAGTCTATGAAGCGGGTGGCGATGTGGGGGGTACTTGGTACTGGAATCGCTACCCCGGTTGTCGCTTTGATTCGGAAAGCTATTCCTACGGCTATTCGTTTTCCAAAGAGCTGTTAGAGGAGTGGGATTGGACCGAGCACTTTTCAGCACAACCCGAAACCCTGCGTTATCTTAATTTGGTTGCCGATAAGTTTGCCCTGCGCAGCGATATTCAATTCGACAGTCGGGTCAAAAAAGCGGCGTTTAATGATGGCGATAATCAGTGGCAGATAGAATTGGAAGATGGCAGTACATCGAGGGCGCGGTTTTTAATCTCTGCCACCGGGCCGCTCTCAGCACCGCAAATGCCGAATATTGAAGGCGTTGATAGCTACCAGGGCGAGTCTTTTCACACGGCACGTTGGCCCCGAGACCCCAATGGTTTTGGTGGCAGCAAGGATATTGATTTCACGGGCAAGCGTGTCGGCGTTATCGGCACCGGTGCCAGCGGTGTACAGGTGATTCAGGAAATTGCCAAAACCGCAAAAGAGTTACTGGTTTTTCAGCGTCATCCCAACTGGTGTGCGCCCTTGAAAAACGGCCCGGTTACTGAACAAGAGCAGCGTGAAATAAAGGCGAATTACCCGCAAATATTCAAAACATGCAGTGAAAACTTCGGCAGTTTTTTACACAGCCCAGATTCACGCATGGCGGTTGAAACCTCGCCAGAAGAGCGCAAGGCTTTGTTCGACGAACTCTATGCCGCTCGGGGTTTTGGCATCGCACTGGCCAATTTTCGCGATATTATGGTCGACCCAAAAGCCAACGATATGGTGAGTGAATATATCGCCGAGCGAATTCGCCAGCGCGTTGATGACCCGGCAATAGCCGATAAATTAATCCCTAAAAATCACGGTTTTGGCACCCGGCGTGTCCCGCTGGAAACAAATTACTACGAAGTTTATAACCAGGCGAACGTGAGCCTGGTCGATATTAGCGCAACGCCCATAGAGCGTATTACCCCCGAGGGTATTAAAACCTCGGCGCAGGATTACCAGCTGGATATGCTCATCTATGCCACCGGCTTTGACCCGGTGACGGGCTCTTTGAACCGTATTGATATCAGCGGTATCGACGGCCAGAAACTGAAAGATAAATGGGCCGATGGGCCGCAAACCTATCTCGGCTTACAGGCGCAGGGTTTCCCCAACTTTCTGACTTTAGTCGGCCCCCACAATGGTGCCACGCTGTGTAATATTCCGCGCTGCATCGAGCAAAATGTCGAGTGGGTTAGCGATTTACTGGACTATATGCGTAGTGAAAAGCTGGAATATATCGAGGCCGAAAAAGAGGCTGAAATTGCCTGGACCGAACATGTCGCTGAAACGGCTGAACGCACGCTATTCCCAACGGCAGATTCCTGGTTTATGGGCGTCAATACCAATAACCCTGAGCGCAAACGTACCTTTATGGTCTATGCCGGTGGTGTGCCCCGGTACACGGCAAAATGTGATGAGGTGGCGGCAAAGGGCTACGAGGGTTTTGTGTTGAAATAGTCTCACCACAGAACCATTAGATTTTAGATAGTTAGGTATTAGGTATTAGGTATTAGCTCATGGTGAAAATTAATGGATATTAAGTGTAAGCAATGACGATAAGTAATGTTGATAACATCGCTGACTGGGGTTTAAGCGATGAGCAGATCGCCGCCTACCCTACTGTCTATCGGGACGACCTGTTAGCCGGTAAAACAGTATTTGTTGCCGAGGCCGGTGGTGCCATTGGGCGAGCCATTGCCTTTCTTTGTGCCCGCCTCGGTGCCGAGCTGATGATAGGCGGGGCCGAGCAGGATAATCTGGATGCTACAGCTCAGAGTATTAAACACTATCTCGGTCGAGATATTCATACCGCTGTGATTGTCAGCCACGACCCCGAGACCATCGACAAAGCGCTGGCTCGACTTTGGCTGCTTAGCGGCAAGCTGGATATTTTGGTCAATAGTGAAGCCGCTGCCCCGGTGCCACAGAATGCTATTGATATCAGTGTCGACGAGTGGAAGCAGGCGGTTGAAAGTAAGCTCAATGGTGCTTGGTACAGAATGCAAAAAGTAGCCCAGTGTTGGCGCGATCACGGGCAGGCGGGCAGCATCATCAATTTGGTTGCCGACATTTGGCGGGGTATGCCGGGTGCCGCCCACGAAAGTGCTACAGGGGCGGGTGTTGTGTTTGCGGGGCGCAGTTTGGCCGTAGAGTGGGCGCCCTATAATATTCGCGTCAATGCTATCGCCCTCGGTACTCTGGCCCGGGCCGATGTCACTATTACTGCGGCGGAGCTTGAACAATTACAGCGTAGCAATCCACTGCTGCGCTGTGGCGATGTGATGGATATTGCCGAAGCCGTTGTTTATCTCGGCGCGCCCTCGGCCAAGTTTATTACCGGCGAATGCCTGACCGTCGACGGGGGTCAGCGCTTGTGGGGCGAGGTGTGGCCCAATGGCAAAGCGGAATATTTTAATACACCCTGAAACAGCCGGCCGGTGTGAATGCTTGGTTAGCGATGGATAAAGTGCCGGTCTACTATTAGACCCCGCGCTGAACATAAGAACCCCAGGGGGCAAAGTGAAGGAAGAAGAAAAACTGTTCGGTTTGGATGATGTCGAGTTAATCGATCATCCCACCGTTTACGAGCCCGATTTATACAGGGGTAAAACCGTACTGGTGTCAGGTGGCGGCACCGGCATTGGTCGCGGCATAGCGGTGCTCTACGCCCGCCTGGGTGCCAATGTAATGATCTGCGGACGTCGGCTCGAAGCCCTGCAGGAAACAGCCCGGTTAATTCGTGATGGCCTGGGTGTTGAAGTGGCAATTCAGGCGATGACCATCCGCGAGCCAGAGCAGGTGCAACAACTGTTTGACCGCGTGTGGGCAGATTTCGGCGGCCTCGACGTGCTGGTCAATAACGCTGGTGGCCAGTTTGGTCAGGACCCGATGGATTACTCGATTAAAGGCTGGAATGCCGTCATTGACACCAACCTTAACGGCAGCTGGTACATGATGCAAACCGCTGCCCAGCGTTGGCGCGATGCGGGCCAGCCCGGCAATATTATTAATATCGTGGTCAATATTTACCGGGGCACCTTGCAGGCGACGCACTCTGCCGCTGCCCGTGCGGGTGTGGTCTATGTCAGTAAAAGTGTCGCTGTTGAATGGGCGCCTTTGAACATTCGTGTCAATTGCATATCCCCCGGTGCCATCGCTTCAAATGGCCTACGCAATTACCCCCGTGAGGCCGCTGAAAAATTTAAATACGCCAACCCCATGCGCCGGGCCGGTGATGTCTGGGATATCGCCGAGGCCTGCGCCTACCTCGGTTCACCCGCTGGCGATTTTATTACCGGTGAGGTGCTAGCGGTGGATGGTGGCTATCAAATGCTCGGTGAGGTTTGGGCACAGGGCGAACCCGAATATTTTCGACGCGGCCGGGGAGCCGAAATAAAATAGAGTAAAATTAAAAATATATTTTTGCCAGTGACAGGCATAATTAAATTCATCCCTGAATTCAAGTAATAAAAAACAGGGCTTGAGCCGTAAATAATATCAGCGCTTAAAATTTCAAGTTACACACCTCAACAAGCTCGACTAACAATTAATAATTAATTCGAGGATAGCGAGATGACTGTAAAGCACATACTGAAAAATTGTACCGTTTTAGATTTTACCCACGCCCTGGCTGGGCCTACCACTACCCGCTTAATGGCCGAGATGGGTGCCGATGTTATCAAGGTTGAGCTGGCGCCCTTCGGTGATATGACCCGCACCATGCCCTATATTGAAAATGGCCGTAGCGCTTATTTTATTCAGCAAAATCGCGGTAAACAGAGTTTGTGCCTCGATCTTCGTCAGGCTGAATCTGTCGCTATTCTGAAAAAATTGATCGCCCAAACCGACGTGTTAATTGAAAACTTTACCCCCGGTGTGATTGCCGATATGGGGCTGGGATGGGAGGTTGCCAAAGAGATTAATCCCGAGCTGATTTACTGCTCTATCTCCGCCTTCGGCCAAACTGGGCCTCTCGCCCATTTGCCGGGTTTTGACTACATGGGCCAAGCCTATTCGGGGGTGACTAGTTTACTTGGCGACCCGGACGACGCGCCAGTCATGCCAATGATTTCCATGGGCGATGTCAATACCGGGGTCCATGCATTGGCGGCCATTAACGGTGCATTGTTTTATCGCAGCCAGGGCGGGAGTGGGCAGTACATTGATTGCTCCCTGCTCGACAGTTATTTTCATTGCCACGACTTCAATGTGCAGCTCTACAGCAATACCAATGGCGAGGTGCAACCGACGCGCAATGGCCGTCACCACTATGCCGTTGCACCGGATGGAATTTTCAAGGGCCGCGATTCCTGTATGTTTGTGATTGCCCTGTCGCCTAAACATTGGCAAGCACTGTGTGAAACGATGGGGCGCAGCGATTTAATTGATGATAAGCGCTACGCCAACTTTTCAGATCGCGCTGCCCACCTCGATGAAATCATCGAATTAATAGAGGGCTGGATAGCATCAATGCCCAGTGACGATGCAGCGCGGGAGGCGCTAGAAGCGGCCCACGTGCCGGTGGCACCCGTGTTAACACCGGGGGAGGCTCTGAGTCATCCCCACCTTATTGAGCGCGGCACGGTGCGCACTGTCTCAGACCGAGGGCTGGGGGAGTTTCAAATTCCCGGTATGCCACTGCGTTTTTCTGAATTTCCCGATAGCCTGACTCTTGAAGCACCCTACCTTGGCGAGCACAATGCTTGTGTCTTGCGCGAGCGCCTATCAATGAGTGATGAGGACATTGCCACGCTAGTCGAAAACAAAGTGCTGCGTGCAGAGGCCATTCCGGCATAACTAGGATTGGCAGCTCTTGCTAAGAGGTCTTTGATTTTGGCTAGATTATCGCGGTAATAATATCGCGGCCCACTTGAGCTAATAGCAGGGTGTCGGTGCCCTCAGTAATGCCACTCTAGAAGCCTTGATGGAAGCCGACGTCGACGTCACCGATATCGAAAATAAAGACGGTAAAATGACGGTATTTGCTGACAATACTGACTACTTCAAAGCCAAGCAAGCCCTGCTAGTTAGCTGTGGCGAGATTGATTTGTAGGTCGATGAAATACAATTTAGTGCACCCGACTACAGCTCACTGAGTGTGCGATGATGTAGCCCTGTTCGAAAAGTTCCTGGCCATGCTCGATGATCTGGATGATGTGCAACGGGTTTCCCACAAAATTGCATTGCCCTAGCGCGAGGCAATGATCAGGTGTTGATGGATAGGATCAGGCCTTGTATTGTGCGTTCAAACTGAGTGCGCAATACAAGGCCCTGTTTTTATTGCGACGAATCTGAACTGTGAGCTAAGCTCAGTTGCGCCTAAGTCCTGCAATATCGAAAGATAAAGACTACAGCTTTGATTGACGGCTATTGCTTGATTAATAATTAAAGAATATTGAAAATGCAGTCAGATCCAAAAAAATTAGTCGAAAAAAACAAAAACCTGACCCACTCCGACTTAATGAAGGTCTTGTCACATGTGCAGCGAGAGCAGGGCGAGTGTATTTTGCATACCCTAATGGTCGAGTCTTGTGATGTGCCATTTAAATTCAAGCGCAAAGGTCATTACCAAAGTTTAAAAGGTGCCAGAGTTAATATGACGTATTACCCTGAGCAGGAAGCTGTCGCAGGTATAACGTTTGAAGTGATGAAAGTAGTGCGTATTAAAAGAGGGTGATCAAAGGCCTTATTAAAGAGTCTACCCCTTGATACGTGTATTGAAATAGAACGGCAATCCACGGTCTGGCTGCTCGTCATCAAAACCCTAATAGTTTTCCTATCGCACCCATAATGTCTTCAAATAAACTCCTGAAGACTTTGTCGTCGCGTTCACCGTATGACTGTTGTTGCAGGAAGCACCCCTGTTCGGGAAAGTGAATGTCGTACAGCGGTTTGTGATTTAGCCAGTAGTTGCCAAAGGTTTCACTCCGCAGCACTTTTACGGGGTTTCGTGTATCAAAACCAACCACGTGCTGCTCTTTAATGCGGGTGTTCACGGCGCTGTCATTCACCGCAACGTTACCGTGACCGCTTATATAGACAGTGCCTGTTCCGGTGAAATAAACGTAGCGAATATTGCCGAATAGCCAGCTTTTCCAATCCCAAACCTGCCATTTCTTTTCCATCGCAAGCCCTTCTCCGGCCGTCGCCACTACGTGACCCTGGCGGATAACATAGCCGGGGTGTTGATCTAGATGGACTGGCAAGATGCTTTGGTTGGGGTCCTCCTCGCAACCGAGGCGTATTTCTCTGGTCTCGTGATTGTTGTGTTTGAATTCAATCATATTAATAAGGCCCATAGCATAGGATGCGAAGGGCGCCGCCATGTGCCAGAAAAAACGAGTTCGAGCGGTGCCGTCGGTATTCATGCTATACCAGCCAGGGCGAATGATCAGGTTATCGCCTTTCGCCAATTGTACTTTGAACTCGCGCCGAGAAATACCGTAGCTTATGCCCTTGTGGTTATCGTCGCCTTTGCTGTTAATCACAATGGCTGGTGCTTTCCTGGCTAGCGGCGCTAAAACGAAATAGTTCAGCGCTTTGAGGGTGACGGGGCCAAAGAAGAACGCATAGAACAGTGCCAACAGTAAAAGTTTGTCGCCGGGTGTCAGAAGTTTCGTCGGGTCGTCCTGTTGCAGAATGTAATCGAAGAAGTTGCCGGTTTGAATCAGGATCAGTTTGTTATTGAGGCGGGCTCTTTTGACAGCTTCCTGGGCGATGACTTTATTGATATCGACAATGCTGAACATGAGCTGAGAATATTCAATCGACAGTGCCACCCGATGGATATTATGTCTAAGCACGTTATGCAGGTGCTCTACAGCCTTCCAGGGTGGTAGTTTGTCCTTCAATTTTGCTTTGCGGCTCTTTTCCAGTGCCTGATTACTGCTATTAATGGCCCGGGTTTTGGTGGAGATGTCTTGTTTGAGTTTTTTCTGGTGTTTTGTTTTCTTACCGAGTGAACGCCTCTGTGTATCAAGCGTTTTATCTATTTTCTGAATAGCTTTGCTGATGCTGATTTCTTCTGCTTCTATGCTGGCCTGGTTTTTCTCATGGGCTTCCATGGCGACCAATGTTACTGCAACCAACAAAAGAATAATGATTCGGGCAAAAATCCTTTTGAAAAGGTCATAGAGTAATTTCAAGGGGTGGCTTCCTTATGATTTATATTTATTAAAACAACCTTTAAAAATGCGACAACGCGGAAATCAAATATTCGATACAGTTACTTGTTATGCCACAGCAAGTTTGATTTTCTGGATATCTTTGAGTTTTAAATATTTAGGGTTATGTCTATTTGACCCTAAATATTAAATGTCACAAGTAAAGGTGCGCTTTAGCACGTCCAGCCCGCAGGGTGATTCTGCCTTGTTTTGTTATGCAATATCACTACCTAGTCCCGATACTACATGACCTGCGGGCACATTACTTGATTGGTTGGATTCGATTATTTCGCAAAATCGAGGATCAAATACCCCTTTCCGTAAATTCCAGTAATGCTGCGCTCCAGATTGTAACGCGTAGGCATATAATATTTGACAATTGGTATCCCAGTCCTCTTGTCCAACGGTGCCATCTAGAAGGTGATTCCAATCTTCTAGAGAGCGGAATGCAGAGTCTCGAGTGGTAGCTCTAAAATCATGAGCGCCAGATTTAATCTGAATGGAGAGATAAGCGAGAGACACAATGATTGTAAAATCAGTAATTGGCGTAATGAGCTTTAAAATCAAGCTGCTAAGTGGGCGCTTGAAACTCCGGCAGAATTTCGTTAATCAGCAAGCGTGTTTGCTCGAGTAAATCAGCATCGTCATTACCCATGGGTCGTAGAATAAATTTTGAAATACCCTGATGGTCATATTCTTCGATGCGTTGGTGAATCTGCTCGGCACCGATAGCAATGGTGTGGCTGAGATCTTTGCCCGGTGCCAGTTTGCTAAAGCGCTCCAGTTCACGTTGGGCGATGTCGTCGCTGGCCTTGCCAAAATAAAAAAAGAATCCAGTGCCGTAGT
>CAYWXW010000027.1:0-3896 GCA_964462265.1 uncultured Porticoccaceae bacterium
AACATCAGCAACATCAGCAACATCAGCAACATCAGCGCCAAGATCAAACTCGCCAGAAACCACGATTAACAACTGATAACTTTCTGCAGGGGGTATTTGCCAACAAACACCCTCCGCCAGGGTAATACGCTGCACCTGAAAATCATCAAAGATGACGACTAACTCACGACAGACACCCTGCCCCTCTTCAAGTACCGCCAGTTTCTGTTCAACGTGAGACTGCAGAGACATCAAGGCCACCGCCTCTTCTGTATCCCAGTGCTGCTGAGTTAAGACTTTTTGCCCGAAGGCGAGAATTTTGCGTTCATAGACCGGCGTCTGAAATTCCACCGTGCGCACACCGTGCTGCAGGGCGTGGGGAGTCAAGCACGGCACTTTGACCACATCGCCCTCGCGCAAGCCATGCATATGGGTAAAACGATTCATCGCCTCTCGCAATACCTGCTCTTCTTCTTGCAGCTCAGGTGTCAGTTGTTGATGCCAGCGTTTTAACAAGTCCGCCTCGACGGGCTGATTCAAATCCAGCCCCTGATCGCGACGCTGTTGATCGAAGATTTGATCAATTTTTCGTCTTATCTGCTCATAGTTTTGCACGGCTTGCAGGTAGGCCTGGCGAAATTCAGCGGGGCGATCAAACTCATCGCGAACACTCGCCTCGAAACCAAAACGAATGCCCCCCTCGCCATCGGGCCAGCTCTGGGGGTCGACATGGGTGACGACATAAACTTCACGCTTTTCCTCATGAAGTTCAAAATAAAGATCGCCATAAACGGGCTCAGGCAGTGGGTCGAGAATCTTCAATAAATTCAAACTGCCCTGCCCTGCACCGAGCAAACGCTTGGGCAGCAGCGCCAACAGCCAGGGAATGGGCACGCTAGAAACACCGTCACTGAAACCCGACTGCCCCCGTGCTTCAATACCCGTAAACCAGATCTCCTGTCCCCAGGGCTTGGCAATGGCAATTGGCGTCAATAGAAGGGCCTGGTCAAGATTGAAAAAAGGAGCGGCTAAACGAGTCGCCAATAAGCTCAAGCTATGACTCGTCAAGGGTTCAACCCTTGCAGTGAGAGCCGCCTCCAGCTGTGACAACTTGTCCGTCAGTAAAACACGCAAACCGCCCTTATCTTTGAAGAGTATTGCCAATAGCTCGATAGTGGGTGAACCGGGCAAATAATATTGTGCGAAGTTATAACGCAAGGTTAGAGCGTTATCAGTAGAGCGTAAAAATTGCTCAACGGCCTCTTCTGGGCGGAGCCCATTGCCAAGCTGTTTTATCACCGACGACCTCATATAAATGGATGTGTGGAGGAGTTTAACAAATGCTTTTAAGGCCACCGCGATATTTAATAAAACTTATTCCAGAGGGCTCCTGTATGTTTGTTTGATGCAAATGACAAAAAGCATGAATAACCGTTGACCTTTTCACAACAATCGCTATAAATGCACTTTACCTGATGCATACTGCATTGGGCTTGCCACCAAGGAGTTCCCTCTATGTCTATATTTAAGAAATCCACTGTTATAGCCGCGTTATTTAGCGTTGTTATTATTGGTTTATCCGCTTGCGGGGGAGATGACTCCGATGCCGGTAATGCCGAAGAATTGAGGGGAGTGGTTAAAGACGTTGCCTCAAAGGCCAAGTCGACAGCCGAGACCGCCGTTGACCGCGTCGAAGATAAAATCAAAGAGCCAGCGAGCGGCACTGACGACGAGTAAGTATTCTAGCAAAGGGTTGCCTCAGGCCTTAATTTGGCGCGGGGCAACCCGCTCCACACTCTAACGACAGTTTAAAACCTTTAACAACAAGCCCTTCCTCTACTCACCTTTCATTGCCAATACGGTAATCTCAGCTGCCCCGACTTTGATAAAAGCGGATCCGTTTGACGCTTTCTAACTCACCCAGATCTGGCTCTGTCACCGCCCGCACCTGGTCGCACAATGCAAAGCCCTGCTCGGCAAAATCATTCACCCGCGAATCGGCAACCACCACCTCATCGGCCACCTCACGAAAGCGCTGCACCAGGGGTCTGTTGTCAGGGTCGTAGAGCACGTCCGATGCAAACAATGTATCGACCTTGCCATCGAAGCTAAAAAAATCGTCCAGATATTCTAGCTCAACGGCATTCTCGCTGGCATTTAAGGCACTCGCTTTCAACGCCAGGGGGTCAATATCGCAGGCAATCACTTTAGCCGCCCCCGCCAGGGCGGAGGCGATGCCAACCACCCCAGAGCCACAGCCAAAATCCAGCACCGTTTTGCCTTTTACAGAATGCGCGCCATTAAGCAAACGTTCGGCCAGCGCCAGGCCACTACCCCAGCAAAAACTCCAATAAGGGGGGTCGGCAAAAATCGCGCTGCTTTCCTGTTCGCTCAAGGGGGTATCCATGCCGTCGGGATCAATCAACCATAGCTTTAGCTCACAACGAGCCGCGTTTTCAAACTGCAGAGGTGAGAGTTTTAGATGGGCAGAGGGCAATAAACTCTGAATATGAGCCTCTAACTCGCGATGATAGGGATGAAACTCAGCACTCAAGGCTCATCATCCTTGCCTTGCGTCACCCGCAACTGAGCCTTGCCAGAGCCGAGCATAATACCAATCCACGCCGTATCCGAGTCACTTTCCAGTGCAATTTTAACCAGTATGGTCAGGGGAATAGACAGCAACATGCCGACTGGCCCCAGCACCCAGCCCCAGAAAACCAGAGACAGGAAAACCACGAGAGGTGAGAGGTTTAAGCCCTTGCCCATCCAGCGGGGCTCAACAACATTGCCAATGACCAGATTAATGGTGACATAAGCCAGGGCAAGAAAGCCGGCCTGCCCCGGCCCCAGTTGAATCAACGCCAATAAGACAGCCGGTATTGCGGCCAAAAAGGAACCCACCGTTGGCACAAAGTTGAGCAGAAAAGCCAACAGAGCCCACATCACCGGGTAGTCCACACCCTGTATCCACAGTACCAACAAAACGAGTAACCCCGTCGCCAGGCTGAGTAAAGTTTTAATCGCGAGATAACGATTAACACTGCCGGTAAAGCTCTCGAGGCCCTCTAGCGAACTCTTGCTAGCACCCCGGGCATTGAGCAGTTTTTCCCGAAAACCCACCTCTTCGGCAAAAATAAAGATCACCGTGAGTAAAATTAAAAAAGCATTAGTCATCACATTGCCAAACGATGCCAGGGTATTACCGACTAGCTGCATCGCGACATGGGGGTTAAAGGTTTCCTGCCAGATCGCAGGGTCTAGGTCGATACCCTTGCCCGTCAGCCACTGCTGAACACTGCTGCTCATCAACTGTAGGCGCGCCTGATACTCCGGCAAATCGGCACGAAAATCCTGTACCGAAGAACCCACCACTGCGCCGACTACTGCGCCAAGACATACCACTCCGAGCACGATCAATAAAATGGCCAGCCCGCTGGGTACGCGCCTGGATTTGAGCCACACCAGCAGTGGCGAACAAATTAAGGCAATAAACACCGACAATAAAAAAGGCACCAGCAAGGGTTCGGCTGCCTTAAGCCCGGCGACGACAATAACGAAGGCTGCCCCAAACAAGATAAATCGCGCCGCTGTAGAAAGATTATTCATTCATCGAGATCCTGATGCTTGAGCTCTTCGAGGATTAATTTAAGGGCCTGCGTACCTTTCTCGGTAAACAGAGTCGCACTACATTCACCCACATATTCAGTCTCGCCGAGGTCGGAACAACGCTGCTGAATGGCCTGCAGAAGCTCGCAATGGCGCAGCGGAATACCCATAAAAACATGCCAGTCATTCTCCGTGGCATTGCCAGACAGTACAAGTTCTAAAAGCGTAATCACATTGTTTTTATCGGGGCGATAAACTGGGGCGCCAAGGCGAACGAATACCCACATCGCTATCGACACAAGAAGAAA
>CAYWXW010000027.1:3996-18181 GCA_964462265.1 uncultured Porticoccaceae bacterium
AGCAATAAATTTGTCTGGCCTTTCAGCCAATCGGCTAACAGGGGTGCCCCCGCTACCACGCGGTTGGGAATGGAATAAATTTCATCCAGGCTGCGGTAACGGTGCAGGTGGGGGTCGACTGTCACCAACCAATCTATTTGTGCCGATAAGTGCTGAGCAAAAATGCGCGAGGTGATGGCCTCGCCCTCGACAAAGCGCCGGTCCTGGCGCATATAGCTTAAATAAGGCGCCACCAAACCCACCGAAGCCGCACCAAACTCACGCAGGGTTTGCACTAAAAACAGCAGGGGTAAATATTTATTATTGGGGTGAGATAAATCGGCAAGCACGATGCAGTGCCTGTCTTTCACGGGCGTATCAATGCGCAAATAAGATTCGCCGTCAGGAAATAAACGCTGACTGGTTTTGCCCTGCTCAAAGCCAAGTTGCTGCGCTAAAGATGCTGTCAGGGGGTGGGGCTCCAAAGCAAAGATAAGGCTGCCGTCCGGCACTATTGATTTCATCGAATATCTCTTTCCATCGAACGCCCCTTTCCATCCAACACCTTCGAACATTAAATGGCTAGGGAGCTACCGCTCCAAGCTGGGCTTTTCGCCACAAATAATAAACTGCCGGCAACACCAATAAAACCAGTAACAGCGCGCTGAGCATACCGCCGACCATCGGGGCTGCGATGCGGCTCATCACTTCCGAGCCGGTGCCAGAACCAAGAAGAATCGGCAGTAAGCCACCAATTGTCGCCGCAACGGTCATCATCACTGGCCGCACTCGCAGTCCGGCACCACGTATCACCGCTTGTCTAAGCTTATCATCATCAACGCACAACCCTTCATGGTCACAGGCTGCTACCGCTTCCTCCCAGGCCTGGTTAAGATAAACCAACATAATCACACCAATCTCTACCGCCACACCAGCCAGAGCAATAAAACCAACACCAACCGCAACGGAGAAGTTGTAATCGGCGAGATACATCAGCCACAAACCACCGGTCACCGCCATCGGTAAAGTACTCATAATAATAGCCACCTCGGCCATTCTGCGAAAATTAACGTAAAGCAGTAAAACAATAATAATCAGCGTTAAGGGCACCACATAGACGAGCTTTTCCTTGGCCCGCAGCATGTATTCGTACTGACCCGACCAGGTCAAAGAATAACCCGGTGGCAAGTTTATCTGCTCATTGACCGCTTGCTGCGCCCGTTTCACATAGGTGCCAATATCAACATCTTTAATATCGATAAAAGACCAGCCATTAACGCGGGCGTTTTCACTTTTAATACCGGGCGGGCCGTCTTCAATATAAACTCGCGCCACATCGGCGAGGGCTATACGTTGACCAAGTGTTGTAACGATAGGCAACAGCGCCAGCTGCTCGACGGAATCGCGATAGGCCTGGGGGTAACGAATATTAACCGGGTAACGCTCCAGACCTTCAACGGTTTGAGTGACGTTGACACCACCAATGGCCGTGGCAATGACTTGCTGTACATCGGCAATAGTCAGCCCATAGCGCGCCGCCCGCTCTCGATCAATATCGACCTTAATATAGCGCCCCCCGGCGACACGCTCCGAATACACAGACGCCGTACCCGGCACTGTTTTAAGAATAGATTCAAGCTGTAAACCAATAGCCTGTATTTCTTCTAATTTCGGCCCGGCAATTTTAATACCCACTGGGGTTTTAATGCCGGTAGCGAGCATATCGATACGGGTTTTAATGGGCATCACCCAGGCATTGGTAACACCGGGGAATTGCAGGCGCTCATCCAGCTCCTGGCGGATTTTTTCGGGTGTCATGCCCTCGCGCCATTGGTTCTGGTCTTTAAATTGAATAAACGTTTCTATCATGGTCAAAGGCGCTGGGTCAGTAGCACTTTCGGCCCGGCCCATTTTGCCAAACACCGTTTTCACTTCTGGCACAGTGCGAATCAGTTTATCCGTTTGTTGCAAAAATTCCCTCGCCTTGCCAATGGAAATACCTGGATAGGTGCTGGGCATATACATCAAATCCCCCTCATCCAGAGGCGGAATAAACTCGCTGCCAATTTGACTAGCTGGCCACACACCGAGCAGAGTCAATAAACAGGCAATAACTGTCGTGGTTTTTGGATATCGCAAGACATTCTGTAACGCCGGTATATAGAGTTTAGTCAAGTAACGATTAATCGGATTCTTATGTTCTGGCCGGACTTTGTCACGCACAAAATAGCCCATTAACACTGGCACCAGAGTAATCGCCAACACGGCCGATGCCGCCATAGCATAGGTTTTGGTGTAAGCCAGGGGGGCGAACATTCGCCCTTCCTGAGCTTCGAGGGTAAACACTGGCAGGAAACTCACGGTAATAATCAACAAGCTGAAAAATAGTGCTGGCCCGACTTCGCTGGCTGATGTGGCAACCATTTGCCAACGGTTACGATCACTGAGCTCTTTTCCCTCCATATGTTTATGCATGTTTTCTATCATCACAATAGCGCCATCAATCATCACACCGATGGCAATAGCAATACCACCCAATGACATGATGTTGGCATTTATATCCTGCAGATGCATAACAATAAACGCACTTAAAATACCCACTGGCAAACTGATGATCGCGACAAGGGATGAACGAATGTGGAAGAGAAACACCATGCAAACCAGTGCCACCATGGCAAACTCTTGAAGTAATTTATGCCAAAGATTGTTCACCGCTCTGCCAATGAGGCCGGAGCGATCATAAACGGTGATAATTTCAACGCCCTCAGGCAGTCCAAGTTTTAATTTTTCGAGCTTATCTTTAACACCATTAATCGTCTGTTGAGCATTATCGCCATAGCGCATCACCACAATGCCACCGACGGTTTCGCCCTCGCCATTAAGTTCGGCGATACCCCGGCGCATCTGTGGGCCGAGATTAATATCGGCAATATCACGCAGTAATAAAGGCGTGCCTTTAACATTCATGCCCAGGGGAATACTTTCAAGGTCAGCCCGGTTCTGTAGATAGCCACTGACGCTAACCATGTATTCAGCCTCACCCATCTCCACTACCGAGGCACCAATTTCCTGATTGCTGCGCTGCACCGCCTCTTGAATATGGCTGAGGGGAATACCAAAGGCGCGGAGTTTTTCCGGGTCGACCTTGACCTGATATTGTTTAACCATGCCGCCCACTGCGGCGATCTCGGAAACACCCGGGACAGTCTGTAATTCATACTTTAAAAACCAGTCCTGCAAACTGCGCAACTGACTAATATCTTGTTTACCTGTTTTATCGATCAGGGCATAAATATAAACCCAGCCCACACCCGTGGCATCGGGGCCAAGTTGGGGCCTGGCTGTTGCGGGTAAGGTCGGTGCCACCTGACTCAGATATTCGAGCACCCGACTGCGCGCCCAGTACAAATCGGTATCGTCATCGAAAATCACATAAATATAAGAGTCTCCAAAAAAGGAGTAACCGCGTACCGTTTTCGCGCCGGGCACCGATAACATTGCCGTGGTCAGTGGGTAAGTCACCTGATCCTCTACCACTTGGGGTGCCTGACCGGGATAGGTGGTTTTAATAATGACCTGCACATCGGAGAGGTCGGGAATGGCATCAATCGGCGTATTTTTAAGGGAGTACAAGCCTGCACCAACTAAAATTAGTGCGCCTAGTAGCACCAGGAAACGATTGTTAATCGACCAGTGAATAATTTTTTCTATCATTCTCATCGCCCTCAGTCTCTGGCCATGCGCTGAAAATCGGAATCAATACTGGATTCAGAATCGAGTAGAAAATGGGCCGAACTCACCACCCTGTCTCCCGCCTCAATGCCTTCAAGAATTTCTGCCTCGGTGACACCGACCCGCCCCAATGTCACCGCCACGGATTTAAAACGACCATCACCCAGGGCCAGCACCACCCGGTTTTGGCTGCCGGTGCGGATAAGGGCTTGCCGGGGAATCTGCAGGCTCGGCGTCGATTCACCGCTGTGAATAATCACCTGGGCAAACATATTTGGCTTTAGCAGGCCGTCGGTATTGGCAAAGCGTAAACGCACCCGCACCGTGCGAGTAAGGTTATCAAGAATGGGATATATGTAATCGACCTGCCCCCGCCACTGCTGCCCCGGCAAATAATCCAGTGACATCGTCACGGCGTCACCGACTGCCAAGGCCCCGGCCTGGCGCTCAAAAACCTCGGCGGTGACCCAAACTTCATCCAGAGCACCGACTGACATTAAAGCCGTACCGGGTTTAACAAACATACCTTCACGCACACCCAGGTTGGCGATAACACCATCTTGAGGTGAGTGCACAATGATAGTTTTTGTCGGCTGGCGAGATTTTTTTAAAGCATTAATTTGCGCCTGTGCCACCTGCAAAGTCTGCAGGCGTTCTTCCCCAGCGCGAATCAAACGTTGATTACCGCGCTGCAGAGCGAGCACGAATTCTTCCTGAGCCGCTACCAGCTTCGGTGAGTACATTGCATATAAGGGCTGGCCGGCTTGCACCGACTCACCCTCTGACTTGACATAGAGCTGCTCTAGCCAGCCCTCAACGCGAGGGTGAATATGAATTAAACGATCTTCATCAAAACCCACATAGCCGACAGTATTAATCGCTATATTAAGGGGCTTAAACTCAACCAGCACTGTGCGCACACCAAGGTTATTTTCAACCTGTGGGGATATTGTCACTAAACCTGCGCTTTTCATCCCCCCCGCTGACTGCTCTGCATACACCGGCACTAACGCCATACCCATCGGTGACAGACCCGGCTCATCGCGCCGATAGTTAGCATCCATCGGTGCTTGCCAATAAAGGGGTTCGCCGGGCTCCACTGTAACGTTACTGTGATCGACAGACCGCGAATTAAAATAGCCAGCGCTAATAATCACACCGCCAATAACACCGAGAGATAAGGCGAGGAAAAAAATGCCGCTATTTTTTAATTTAAGTTTCATTTTAATTCTCCGTCTAATGACGCACTCGCACTATTGGCCACAAGGAAATAATGCATTTTTGCCAACGTTTTTTGGCGCTTTACCTTCAGCTGCAAAGCCATAATTTTGGTATTCAACTCGCCAATGCGGGCGCGCATCACCTCGGCAAAGTCACCGCCATCGGACGTATAAGCCGCCAATGTGGCATCGGCCTGGTCGTGTATTTGCGGTAGCAAATATTGTTGATAAAGTTTTACCCGCTCATCCAGCCGCAGTAACTCTGCCCCTGCCTGCTCGTAACCCGACAGTAATTCTCGCAGTAGCAGGTCCCGCTCAGTTTGGGCAGCCGCCCGTCGATGGCTTGCTGCCGAGACACGTTGATCCTGCCGATTAGCCGTAAATAGCGGCAAATCGACGGTAATAGCCATGGAGACAAAATCTGCTCGATCATCTCCCCGAGGCCCATCATCACGATAAGCGTAGGCGGCATTGATACCCCACTCGGGTTTATATTGCTGCTGGGCCAGCTCAAGCCCCGTGGTGATGGATGCGATGTTGCGCTCAAGAGCCTGCACTCGGGGGTGTTTCACAATACGCGCCTTCGCCTGCTGCTTATCTTTAACACTGTTTAGTGTCAGGTCATCTTTATGTAGATGGCTTTGTAGATGGTTTTGCAGATTGTCGGGCCACGCTCTGCTCAACTGCTCTGCCGACAACCATTCACCCAATGCTTGTTGCGCACCATCGTGAGCTTGCCAAAGGCTACTCAGCCTTTCATTGAGTCGGCTCAACTCAAGTTCGGCGTGAATCACATCTTGCTGGCGAGTCGAGCCGGAGGTGGCCGTGTAATTGGCGTGGGCAACATCAACTAATTGCTCAAATAAATGCCGATTGTTTTCGATTAAAGCCACGCTCTGGCGGGCCAAAAAAGTGTCGAGCCAAAGCAAGCTCACTTTTAAGGTAAGCCGCGCTTTTCTGTCTGCACGCAAAAAGGGATAAGCCGCGCTTTGTTCACGCTTCTGTTGGCGTTTTAATTTCAGGGTATCGCCACGGGGGAAGGTCTGCGCAAGAGCCACTTTAAACTGGCTCATTGGCTCCTGATCAAAATCAAAAGTGTCCGTCGCCAGGTTAAGCAGCCCGACACTTAAGTTCGGATCAGGTAATTCACCATCGGCAATACTTTCCGCCAGCAAGGCCCGCTCGTTGAGTTCATTACCCTTTAGCCAGGGGTCATTATTGACGGCATAACGAATGGCTTGCTGTAGGCTCAGTGTAAGCTGAGAGCCAACTTCTGGCTCTGCCCAGCCTTTACTAACAAAGCCCGATAATATTAGCGCCAAACCAATGACTACAATTTTCATTTGTGTTCTCTTTATTACTTTTCTTTGCCACTACGCCACCTAAAAAAGAAGGGGTAAAAGCCGGCAAATTGATGGCACCGCCAAGTAGCGGTTGAAATAATAAGGAGCGAAATCGTAGCTCCCACTATCCAGTAAGGCCTATGTACAGGCGCAACTATCCTGTCTTAGTGGGAAATGGGGGGACGAAACAAGCGGGTACTGGTTGAAACTTTGCTTTGAAAGGCCGAATCAGCCAGCGCAAAGTTAGCAAGGTAGAAAGCTGATGCATTTAAACTGCTCGGCAGATAGACAGAACACAAGCCTGGGCAACAATCACAGTCAGACTGACAGTCATCGTCACTCATATTCATAGTCATGTTCGTAGCCATATTCATTGTATGACCGGTACTGCCCTCGCCTGCCTGTTCGCCGCTGTGAAAGGCGTCGTTGAAAGCCATTGCAGACTGAACAGTAGAATCGCTGATATCCATAGCGACAGCCATCATGCCCTGCCCCATCGCCATACCCGCCTGAGCCGGGTTGAGGGAAACAAAAACAAACAGTAATGCCAGCACATAAGACAAGCGCTGCCGGAAAGAGGGCAAAGATGCACTTTTCGGTAAACGACTTGTTTTATTTACGCTAATCATAGTCACCAAGTAGACCACAGTATTTAGAAGCGGTTCAAGACAATCGCTAACAGTCAGCGGCAAATTTGCTCGGCTAGTGCCGCCCAACGGGGATTTACACACTGAGGCTGACACACTGACTCCGTATTAAAAGACCAAGTGCACCAGCGACTTGACTATATTTGGCTATGCAAATATAGTTGCCGCGATGAATAGTGACGAATATGCCAGCCTGTTTAAGTGTCTCTCAGAGCCCGTGCGTCTGCGCATCCTTTTTCTGCTGCTCGACAAGGGCGAGCTTTGTGTCTGCGATATTGTCGATACCCTGGGCCTATCGCAAAGCGTGGTGTCCCGGCATCTGGCCTACCTGCGCAATAATAACCTGCTCAGCACGCGCCGTGAGGGCGTGTGGATTTACTACCAGGTCATTAAAGTGTCACCTTTTATTGATAAGCTGCTGGCCTTATTTCACCAATCCGGTGAAAGCTCGAGCTCACTACAGGCTGATCTTAAACAATTCAGCAGCTGCGCCAATAGAAACTGTAGTTAGCCCATTTAGCTTGCTGTAAACCACTGAAAAACTCAGCTTACATTTATCGACAAGCAGAATTTCGAAACAAGACATTTGCTTATGCGCATATACACTTTTAACCAAACTGGCGCTCAATCCAACTCTCAAAGGCCAACACTATGACAATCAAAATAGGAATTAATGGTTTTGGCCGCATGGGACGTCTGGCCCTACGCGCAGCCTGGGATTGGCCAGAGCTAGAGTTCGTGCATATCAACGAACCAGCGGGCGATCTTGCCACTGCAGCTCACCTGCTGAAATACGATTCCATTCATCGCACCTGGCCCAACGATGTTCGCGTTGATGGCGACAAAATTATTATCGATGGCCAGTCCATTACTTATTCACAAAATACCGAACTAGAGGCCTCCCCCTGGGCCGAGCGTGAAGTCGACCTGCTGCTTGAATGCTCGGGTAAATTTAAATCAAAGCAAGCCTTAGCTCCACTACTGACTCCCCAGGGTAATGGTAAGGGCATTAAAAAGATCGTCGTCTCCGCACCTATTAAAGATGGCACCCTGAATATTGTCATGGGGGTCAATGACCATCTCTATCGGGCAGAAGAGCACCACATCGTCACGGCAGCGTCCTGCACCACCAATTGTCTGGCCCCGGTGATTGATGTCATACAAAAAAAACTGGGCATAAAACACGGCAGTATCACCACCATTCACGACATCACCAACACCCAGAGTATTCTCGATGAATACCACAGCGACCTGCGTCGCGCTCGCGCCAGTGGCCTGTCGTTAATACCCACCACCACCGGCTCGGCCACGGCCATTGCCGAAATATTCCCCGAATTAAAGGGTCGCCTTAACGGCATTGCGGTGCGTGTACCGCTAGCGAACGCCTCGCTAACGGACTGCGTGTTTGAAGTCGAAACACCAACCAGCGTCGAGTGTGTGAATAAGGCTTTACAGGAAGCCGCAAACGGCAGATTAAATGGCATTCTGGGTTATGAAGAAACACCGCTGGTTTCTGTCGATTACACCGACGATATTCGCTCCAGCATTATTGATGCGCCATCAACCATGGTCGTCAATAAAACCCAGGTAAAAATCCTCGCCTGGTACGACAATGAAATCGGCTACGTTAATCGCATGATGGAGCTGGCGCTCAAAGTTGGGGCGTCCATTAATAAACCAGCACACAGCTAAACCCACCCCATGAGCCACGCCCTACGCCAATACAGCCTAGTCACCCTTAGTTACTGGGGCTTTACCGTCACCGACGGTGCCCTGCGCATGCTGGTGGTCTTGTATTTTCATCAGCTGGGTTACAGCCCTTTTGAAGTCGCCGCGCTATTTTTGTTTTATGAATTCTTCGGCATGGTGACCAATTTATTTGGTGGCTGGCTGGCCGCACGCACCGGGCTCAATACCACGCTGCATATTGGTCTGGCCTTGCAAATGATGGCACTAGCGATGCTGCTAGTTGAACCCGCCTGGCTTTCAGTTATTTACGTGATGGCCGCCCAGGCACTATCGGGCATCGCCAAAGATTTGAATAAAATGAGTGCAAAAAGCAGTATTAAACTGCTGCTGCCCGACAAAGCCCAGGGCAAGCTTTACCACTGGATTGCCCTGCTCACCGGATCAAAAAACACCTTAAAAGGCGTAGGCTTTTTTATCGGCGCGCTGCTGCTTTCGGGCATCGGCTTTCGTGCCGCCATTTTGGTACTATTCCTCGGCTTGATGCTGGTTTGCATCGCCAGCTTTCTGCTCCTTGATCGCGATGTGGGTAAAAGCCAGTACCAGCCAAAGTTTCGTGAGTTGTTCTCAAAAAGCCCCGCCATCAATCGACTTTCCGCGGCGCGGTTTTTTCTTTTTGGCTCCAGAGATATCTGGTTTGTCGTCGCCCTGCCCGTCTACCTACAAAGTGTATTGGGCTGGAGCCACACCGCTGTTGGCAGTCTATTAGCCTTATGGATTATCGCCTACGGCGCGGTGCAATCTATAGCGCCGAAGCTAACCCAGCTGGGCCGTAATATCGGCCCTAATAAGACCCCCGACGGCAAAACAGCCCTGCAGTGGATACTGCTCCTGTGCCTCATCCCCGCTGCAATAGCCGCCGCTCTTCACTACACACTGGCTGCACCGGCAACGGTGTTAATTATTGGACTGGCCATTTACGGTATATTCTTCGCCATTAATTCCTCCCTCCACTCCTACCTTATCGTCGCCTATGCCCAGCGCGATGGCGTCTCACTCGATGTCGGGTTTTACTACATGGCTAATGCGGCCGGACGTTTGGCTGGCTCGCTATTATCGGGTTTAATTTATCAGTGGCAGGGTTTGGAAGCTTGCATGCTAGTGTCATCGGCCTTTATCGCTGTCGCCTCCTTTCTCTCGACTGGACTCGTCAAACATCAGCCTCAAGCTATTAATTAGCAGAGCCCAGCCCTATAGAAAAGTCACTACGCAAATGTGGCACCACCGGCAAAGCCTTATTCGACCAAACCCTTCAATAACACACCGGCACCATAGGCTAGCAAAGCGGCGATACCGCCAATACCGACAGTTTCAACAGCGCCAATAATGCGAGATTGATTGACGAAGCGGGCTTTTACCGCGCCCACCCAGAAGAACGCCGCCGCCGTTAACGTCGAACTCCAGAAGAATGTACTCGCCACTGAACCGGGGCTTATCCAGTTGAGGAGGTAAGGCAATAGAGGGATCAGGCCGACCAGAGAGAAGGCAACAAAGGTTGCTAAGCCGGCTTTACCCGGATGGTGATCTTGCAGTGTCATACCGTGCTCTTCCTGCAGCATGGTATCGATCCAGCGCTCATGGTCGGCGGTAATCACCTCCACAACCTGGTCGAGCAGTTCACCCTCAAAACCCTTCAGGGCATAAATTTGCCGCACTTCTTCACGTTCGCCCTCCGGCCATTTATGAATTTCGTCCTGCTCTCGTTTGCGGGTCTCGGCACGAAACTGGTTCTCCGCCCGCGTCCCCAAATAATTGCTAATGGCCATACTAAAGCCATCGGCCAGCAGGTTGGCAAAGCCCAACACAATAATCACCCCAGCCGACATGCCCGCGCCAGCTACACCCGCAACGACGGCAAAAGTTGTTACCGCACCATCGACAGCCCCGTAGACAAAGTCTTTGAGATAAACGGAGCTGGGGCCATCTTGCAAACGGCTAGCAATCCTCTCGGGTGTGTGAATAGCCTGATAAGTTTCTGTATTTTCGTGTTTGATCTGATTCATATTAAAACGAAACTCTCCAGCTGTGCGGTCTGGCTAAAGACCTTTAGGCAACTCATCAATAACATCAACTAAGTGGTATTTACCTGTTGTGTACAGGCAGAAAACATTTTAACCCAAACTATAGGTCACCTACCTTAAACGCTGCTGCCACTTACCACCATGTTCAAGCGCGCAGGCCTCTTCCGTATCAAAACTGACTTGCCGCGCCATATCCATAATGGGAATACCGACAGCACTTAACTTTTCGCGAATTACACTGCGTAAAAAATCATCTTGTTTAGTAAGCAATGCACTGGCGAGTTCACTATCAGTATCAAAGATACAAACCACTGACAAGGAGTCGGGAAAGCGACTGTAATTAACCAAGTGGGTGAGCCATTGAAAGCCAGCCACTTGATCGAGAGCAATATGACAGACCTCAGTTAGCGCCTCACTAATTGCCTTTTCACTTTTCTTATCGGTTTTTTTCATTGAGTTTTGATCTTAAGTCGGGACATTCTTTGTTAATTGCTAACCACGTATTTCAGTATTTCAACCACTTGCTCAGGCGTTGTCGCCCACGCCATTGCCGAGGCATCGACTTCTTTGAGGGGGTGAACCACGTCCTCATCATGCAGAGTGATATAAGGTGTACCCAGGGCCGCACAATAGCCCGCATCAAAGGCCGCATTCCACTGCTTATACTTGTCACCGAAACGCACAATAGCCAGATCACAGCTTTCAATCAGGTTCTTCGTTCTTATGGCATTTACTTTCGCCGACTTATGGTCGCGCCAAAAACCGCTCTCCTCCGTACCCAGCACATCACCGGCACTGTCGCTGGCCTGGTGATTGGTAACGGCGGAGGTGAATTCAACAGAGAGATTATGCGCTGCGCAACCCTGCTTTAATTGTTGCCGCCAGTCGCTGTGTATTTCGCCGGAGAGATAGATATTCCAGATCATTTGTTTTCCTTCGTAACGTGACAGCTAAAATTGCTGCAACGCAATCATTTCAAGGCAAGCGCCGATTAATTTCCAGGCTCAAAGGCTCCGCCATTTGCTCGGCACTTAATGGCCCCAGCCGCCCCTCCAAATCACCACTACTCGATTGCCGATTACCCGACATGGCAATGCGCGCCACAGCTTCAACCTGACTAATACTGCTGGGCAAGCGCTCGGGCGATAGCGCCATGGTATCGTCAAATGTAATGGTCAGCGGTAAGTCGGCCACGCGTACGCGCTGTGCAACCAGGGGCATGGGCATGCCCTGCCACTCGCGCAAATAAATAAATACGGTGGCATCTGCCGGGGCCACTATTGGCGCTGGCAATGAAACCTTGAGACTCATCGACCAGTCGCTTACAGCTTCACCTAGCAAGGCCTTTGCGCGGCTAATGCCGGAGCGCAGTGCTTCGGCGCTACCCGAGATGGGCGGTGTATTTTTTAAAGCCGCTTGCCAATAAGTGCTCGCCCCACGGTAGTCTTCATGGGCAAAGGCAGCGATGCCCAATAAGCCGAGAGCGCTGGCATTTGTTGGGTCGGCTGCAAGTGCTTTTTGGGCATGTGCTTGCATCTCTTCGGTGGGGGTATTGCCCGCCAGAGAAAATAAGACCTGGGCCAGTTCAGCATGAATATCGGCATCGTCCGGGGCGACGACTAAAGCATTTTTATAGGCCGTTGCTGCCGCATTAAAGTCATTACGCTCTTGCTCCATTCGCGCTAGCAGTACCCAGTAATAAAGATTATCGGGGCTACTATCAGTACCCTTTGTTAAAGCCGCGTGTAGCTGTTCGGCGATGGCACTTTTTGCATCTTGCCCTGCCGCTTGTTGACTTTGACTTTGTTTAAGCAGGTTGGCGATATCCATATCGGTAGCGGCACCGAGCTGGCCGTAGAGAAACAGCGAGAAAGCCAACAAAACAAAGGCCGTGCTAATCAGCAACCAACTACCGCTATTGGCATCGACGCTTTGTGCAGAAGTGCTGCTATTGTTGTCGCTGAGATTTACATCCTGTAGCAAGCGTCTTTGCGCATCGGCGAGTAATTCTTCGTATTCACTGTCAACGAGTGCGCCGCTATCACGCTGGCTATCGAGAGCGGCTTTTTGTTCGTAAAAAAGGCCAATGTTTAATTGTTGCTGTTGATCGTCGCTTTGTTCAGCTGCCGAGCTAGAAACAACAACTTTATTACGACGTCGTTTAACAGCGGGCAAAAACCCGTAGAGCACAAAGCTCAGCGCCATTACAAAAAAGGCGCTTACCACTAACCAGAAACTCACTCTACTTCCGCCTTTTTTGAATTTGTGCTTTTGTCTTGCGGGTTTTCCGACGCATTTAACAAGGCTTGTAATGCCGCTTGCTCTGCCCCACTCAGTGCAGCCTGAGTTGCACTAGCACCTCGCTTTTGTCGCCGTACAATAAAGACAACAATCAGCAAACCAAGCAGTAGCAATACTGCAGGCGCGAGCCAAAGCAAATAGGTGCTGGCCTGAACTCTGGGCCGGTAGAGAACAAATTCACCGTAGCGAGCCACCAGATAATCGCTAATTTCAGCATCACTGGCGCCCTCTTCGAGCAGGCGGCGAATTTCGGTGCGCAGGTCGATGGAGATGGGTGAATTGGATTCCGCCAGATTTTGGTTCTGACATTTGGGGCAACGGTATTCAGCGACTAGCTGCTGATAGCGCTCGCTCAACTCGGGGCTTGATAGTCTATCGACCTCAATGACACTCCAGGCTGGCAGGCACAACAGGCTGCATAGAAAGAGTACGGCTCTGAAAGAAACGCGGAGTCTCTTTGTTGAGAGGTTCTTTGTTGAAAACCGCTGTGTTGAATGAAAGGAAAAAACCTGCTGCTGTTCGACAGTCATTTTTCTACCTCGGGCAAGGCAGCGCGCAGCTGTTGATACTTTGCTTGCAGTGTCGTGCGCCAAACTCTGTCGTCAACCACGCCAACGTGCTTGTAGTGTATCACCCCGTGGTGGTCGACTAGATAAGTTTCTGGAGCACCAAAAACACCAAGATCAAGACCCAGGCCGCCCGTGGGGTCTGAAATAGTTTGTGCATAAGGATCGCCATATTTTCCCAACCACTGCTGAGCAGCGCCAACCTCGTCTTTGTAATTGAGGCCGATGATACGCACGCCCGTCTCGGCGATATCCATTAAATAAGGGTGCTCTACCCGACAGGAAACACACCAGGTTGCCCACACATTTAATAGCGATACCTGACCGAGAAATAGCGTCTCATCGAGTAATTCACCCCGCTCTGTTACCACCACGGTGGCGTCATCAGCATCTTTTAATTGTCCCAACTCGGGTAATTGAAAAGCCGGAACCGGGCGGCTGATTAAAGCGGAGGGCATGGCATTAGGGTCGCGACCAAGGCCCCAATAGAGCATGGCCGCCAGGACGACAAAAATAATTAATGGAATAAATAATTTAATTCTTTCCACTGTTTCTTCCACGCTGAATGGACTTTCATATTCTATTAACATCATTTTCGGCATCTTCAGAATTTCTAAAATAGGAGATTTG
>CAYWXW010000027.1:18191-26179 GCA_964462265.1 uncultured Porticoccaceae bacterium
TACATGAGGATTCGAGTACGGAGCTGACACAGCTATCGCGGGAAAAATGCATTTTTAGAGATGCCCCACTGTTTAACTTTCCTTCTTGGCATGCGCTAAGTCTGGGCCTGGATCACTCTGCTGCGCAACAGCGGGCTGTTTCACATCGACCCGTGTTTTGCGATAACGCTTGTCAAAGACCGCGATTACCCCACCCAGCGCTATCATAAATGCCCCCAGCCAAATCCAGCGAATAAACGGTTTAACATAAACCCGCACTGACCAGGCACCATCACCGAGAGGTTCGCCAAGGGCCACGTAAAGATCGCGAAACAGACCGCCGTCAATATCCGCTTCGGTCATTATATTGCCGGTCGCCAGGTAGCGTCTTTTCTCCGGCTTCAAAGTAGCAAAGGGCTTACCATCGACGCCGTCAGTTGTTGTAAAAACGTCGAAACTGCCCTGTTGCGCAATATAATTTGGACCGCGGACTTGCTCGATGCCTTTAAACAAAAAGTCGTAGCCTACGACCTGAATACGCTCACCGGCGACCAACCGCACATCGCGCTGGTCACTGTAATTACTGGTCAGGGTAATGCCGATGGCGAGCACGGCAATGCCGAGGTGGGCAGTCACCATACCCCAGTAGCTCGGTTTCAAACGGCCAAGGCCGCTTCGACGACCTCGGGAATGCTCGGATTTTTTCCAGACATCTTGCAGGGTGAAAAGAATCAACCACAACGCAGCTGTTAAGCCGAGCAGCGAGGCAATTTTCAAACTCCAACCCGCCAGCAAGAGCCAAAGTACGGCTAATACAGGGCTAATCAGAATCGGGGCTTTTAACAGGCTACGCAAGCTGCCTGTGGCTTGTCGTTTCCATTGCAAACTGGCACCAACACCCATTGCCAACACGAGTAATAAGCCAAGGGGGACGAAGAAAAAATTAAAGTACGGCGGGCCGACGGAGATCTTTCCCCAACCCAGGACATCGGCCACCAGCGGATAAAGTGTGCCCAGTAATATCATCGCCAACATCACCACTAACAACACGTTGTTTAACAGCAGCCCTGCCTCGCGAGACAACCAATTGAAGTTAGCCGTCGCACCAAGGCTTGAACTGCGCAGGGCAAAAAGCAATAGCGAGCCACCAATCACTACGCCGAGAAAGGCCAAAATAAACACACCACGGGTGGGGTCTGTCGCAAAGGCATGAACCGAGGTCAGCACCCCTGAGCGAACCAAAAAGGTGCCCAACAAACTCAGCGAAAAGGCGAGTATTGCCAGTAGCAAGGTCCAGCTGCGAAACAGGCCACGTTTTTCCGATACGGCCAGGCTATGCATTAATGCCGTGCCAGCGAGCCAGGGCATGAGCGAGGCGTTTTCAACCGGGTCCCAAAACCACCAGCCACCCCAGCCCAGTTCGTAATAAGCCCACCAACTGCCAAGGAAAATACCGACGGTCAAAAATGACCAGGCAGCATTGGTCCAGGGCCGCGTCCAGCGCGCCCAGGCCGAATCCATTCGCCCGGCTAACAGGGCCGCGACGGCAAAGGCAAAAGCCACCGAAAAACCGACATAACCCATGTACAACATGGGCGGATGAATAATCAGGCCGACATCCTGTAACAAGGGGTTAAGGTCTTTGCCATCCTGAGGCGGGAACGGCAAGAGGCGCTCGAAGGGATTAGAGGTAAGCAGCATAAACAGATAAAAGCCAACGGCAATCATACCCATCACTGACAATACTAGGGCCACCATGTCGGAGGGCAAGGTGCGACTAAACATCGCCACTGCCAGCGTCCAGCCGGCGAGTATCAACACCCACAGTAACAACGAACCCTCGTGGGCACCCCACACGGCGCTGACCTTGTAGTAATAGGGAAGAAGCGAGTTTGAATTATTAGCGACATAGGCGACGGAAAAATCATCCTGTAAAAACACCGTCACCAAACAGGCGAAACTAATCGCGACAAAGACAAACTGGCCGCAACTCAAAGGCCGGGCCGTAGCTATCCACAAGGGTTTATTAGCGACTGTTCCAGCGAGTGGAATTAGCGCCTGAGCGAAGGCCAGACCGAGGGCCAATATCAGGGCAAAGTGGCCTATTTCGGCAATCATTAGTAGGTGGCCTTGGGCATGTTCAGTGTTTTGCTTTCCGGCTGCTGAGCCGCATCGCTCGCTGCTTTTGCTTTTTTATCGATGGCTTGCTGCATGGCATCGACAACTTCTGGCGGCGTGTATTCTTCATCGTGTTTGGCCAGTACTTGCTGGGCAACAAACACGCCGTCATCACCCAGTGTTCCGGTGGCGACGGCCGCCTCGTCCTCGGCAAAAAGGTCGGGCAAAATGCCGGAATAATGAATTAACAGTGTTGCCGAACCATCGCTAACAAGAAAAGTGCTATCGAGTGAATCGCTCGCCCGCTGCAAGCTATCAATCACCACCATGCCGCCAACGCGGATCTGTGTATTAGCCGGCGCCTCCCCTGCCGCAACCTGGGATGGGGTATAAAACAAATTAATATTTTCTCGCAGGGCATAGCTCAGCAGGCCAACAACAAGGCTCGCAACCACCACAATAAACACCACGACCAATAGACGTTGCTTGCGCGCTGGTTTCATTAGCCTTCACCTCTCTGCCGTTGTGCTTGTATACGCTGACGCAGTTCCGTCAGCAGTACCCGCTGGCGACGTAGCGGTGCCAGCACCAACCAGGCCATGATTGCCAGGCTAAGGCCATAGGCGCCCCAAACGTAGGGGCCGTGGCCACCCATCGCTAAAAAAGCATCGAAATTTTCAAACTGAAACATTGGCTGTCTTCTCTTTGTTTCGCGAAATGCTAATAAGAATAAAACTACTTCGGTTCAGCAAGTTCTTTAACCCAGGTTGTACGGCCTTCACGCAGGAGAATTTCTGTGCGCGTATTAAGCAGCAAGACCAGTGCATAAAAACAGTAAAAACCGAGAATCATCACCAGCAGCGGTTTAAACATATCGGGGTGCATAGATGGCGCACCACTCAACTTGATCGTTGCGGGCTGGTGCAGTGTGTACCACCAGTCCACCGACTTATAAATAATAGGGATATTCACCGTGCCCACCAGCGCTAAAATGGCGCAGGCCCGAGCGGAGGTCTCCCGCGTGCTGAAAGAACGCGATAGCGCAATAATGCCGATATAAAGAAATAACAGCACCAGCATGGAGGTAATACGCGCATCCCATATCCAGTAGGTACCCCAAGTTGGCTTACCCCAGACCGCCCCGGTGAACAGCGCGATAAAGGTTAACGCAGCACCCAGTGGAGCGGCGGCGACCATCACCATATCGGCCAGCTTCATTTTCCAGATCATGCCAACCGCACCCGCCGCTGCCATTACATAGTAACCCGCCAGGGCCAGAAATGCGGCCGGTACATGGATGTAAATAATGCGAAAGCTATTGCCCTGACGTGCATCCTCGGGCGCAAAGGCCAGCCCCCAAACGACGCCAGTAACGATTAAGACCACAGAGGCCAGAGTCAGCCAGGGCAGAAATTTGCCGCTAATCTGATAGAACCAACGCGGCGAACCCAACTTGTGAAACCACTGCCACATATTTAATGTCCCCTTAGAGCAATTCGACTATTCAATTAAATAAAGCCGATTAGCCGTTAATACCGACTTTCAGTGCACCGGCTGCCGCAAAGGGTGCCACCAATAAAGTAAAGGCCGAAGCCGCCGCCAACATCGCCATCACGCCACCGTAGCTCATGCCATCAACCGCCCGTTGTACAGCGCTGGTGCCGAAAATCAAGACCGGCACATAGAGTGGCATCACCAGCAATGACAGCAACACACTGCCCTTGTGCAAAGCGACGGTAAGTGCCGCTCCAACGGCGCCAATTAAACTAAACACCGCCGTACCCAACACCAGCCCCAGTAACAGGGGCGCAAAGCCCTCTTCTGGCAGTGACAGCATCAAGCCGAGTAAGGGCGAGAACAAAACCACTGGTAAACCGGTAACCAGCCAGTGGGCGATTATTTTTGCCAGCACCAACAACCACAGGGGTTGGGGGCTGAGCATCAGTTGCACCAACGAGCCATCGGCAAAATCAGCCTGAAATAAATTATCGAGTGCTAGCAGTGTTGCCAGCAAGGCACTAATCCAGATCATGCCCGGCGCCATTGCCGCCAGCCGGGCCGGTTCCGGGCTAATACCCAGGGGCACCAAGGTGACGACGATAAGGAAAAAAAATAGGGGGTTAAGTAAATCGCCACGGTGGCGCATAGCGATGGACAAATCGCGCTGAATAACACCAAAGAAAGCACCGCTCAGGGTTGTCATTTTACAGCTCAGCCTCTGCCATGGCATCCAGTGCCAGGGTGCGCACGGCCGGGTTTGCCAGGGGCTGGTGGCTGCTCAACACCACAGCGCCGCCCTTTGCCACATGATCGAGCAATAGCGCCTCAAGATCGGCAATGCCCTCGATATCTAGCGCTGTTAATGGCTCGTCGAGTAACCAAAGACTGGCTTGAGTCATACACAATGTCGCCAGGGCTACACGGCGTAATTGACCGGCCGAGAGGGTGTAACAGGGTACATCTTCAAAACCTGCCAGACCGATACGAGCCAAAGCTTCGGCGCTAGTACAGCGGGTCAGCGGCTGTAATTTCGCCAGCCATTGGAGGTTTTCACGGGGCGTAAGGGATAGTTTAAGACCCGGCTTGTGACCGATAAAAGCCATGGCGGCCAAGTATTGCTGGCGACACTGGGAGATATCACTGCCCTGCCAGCGCAAAGTGCCGATATTAAAGGGCTGAATCGTCGCCAGAATATGTAAAAGAGTGGTTTTACCGCAGCCATTGGGGCCGGTGATTTGAAGAATTTCGCCCGCTTTGATGGCGCCAGACAGATCACTGAACAGGGGCCAGTCATCCCGCTCAAAGGTCAGCGCTTGAAACTCCAATAGTGGTTGCAGCGACAAGCGCGATGCCCTCCATAAATGAAGGCGCATTATGCCCCAAAAGCGCTATGCCTGCAGGCTAGTTAACGCGGACAAAAGCGGGACAGCGGTACTGCCAATGACTTAATCGAAATCGTAATCGGCGATTTGTCGCTCGAGACGGCGTTCTTCTAACTTCTCTTCGAGACGGCGCCGTTGATCTCTGGAAAGGTTGCTAGTTTGCTTGTCCTCACGGGGTGCATCAAGCTCACCGTGCGGCTCACTGTAGGACTCTTCTAGCCCATCAAAATCATCATCACCCATACCGAAATCTCCCAACCTCGATACCAACAAAAGGAAACGTATTTTGCTAAACCCGTGCTTGTCAAAAGTCCCTGTAAAACAAGGCGGGGCCAAACAAAGTACGTCAACTACTGGCCCGAAGGCTGTTGAGCACCAGGGCCAGTTGGGCGAAAAATAGTCCTATAAAGCCAAATCGTCAAGGAAGATAAATGTATAAAAAGAACTACTGCTCATAAGTTATTGTTGTAGCGCAGGCAGTAACTTAAAGGTGGATCAGGTCCTCGGGGCGGTCAATATCATGTAATACGGGCAGCTCAAAACACGACAGCTGCGAGGCCGCCAATCTGGCTCGGGTTTGCTGTAGTACGCGGGGGGTACTCCAATCGACATCCGTAAAGACGCCCCGCTCGGGCTTTTTCATGGCAATCAGCACGTAGCCACCGTCTGCAGCTGGCCCGAGAACAACATCAACTCTTTGAAGGGCGCACAGGGCGCTGCGCAAATAGTCGCTGCTGATAGCCGGACAATCACTGCCAATCAATACCACTGCCCGCTTGTGATCCAGACTTGCCGCAATAGCCAAATGCATGCGTTCACCGAGGTCTTCACCGTGTTGATGCTTGATATCAGGTCGAGGCTTGAGGCTTTGGAAAAAACCGTCCTTGTCTTCACCACTAATCCACAATTGAGTGTGGCAGAGTGCTTCGCGGTGAAGGGTTTGATGGGTACGCCGCACCAGCTGGCAGTGCAGCGCCAGGCTTTGCTCAACACTGAGCACCGGCTGCATACGGGTTTTCACCTGGCCCAATTGCGGCGCTTTGGCAAACTGAATAAGCAACGCCTCGGGGAACTCGTAGTTCAAAAGATGTCCCTCACTACAAACACGGGCTCACCTCAAACACCCAGAGCTGGCATCAAGGCTTTTCAGGCGGGTAGTAACGCTGCTCAAGTTCCGTCGGTGAGGCACCAAAAAAATAGGCCAGACGCAGGCGCCACATCAAAAATATAGTTGGCCAAATACCATCGCGCTGCCACTTGCGTCCGGAGGTCTCCGCCTTGGCGTTAACGAAGAGGGGGCGCGATTTTTTCTTAAGTCGTTTGCTCAATTCGATATCTTCCATCAAGGGAATATCGGCAAAGCCACCTATCTGCTCAAACACCTCGCGTTTTACGTATTGGCACTGATCACCGGTACCAATGCCTGTCAGAAATGAGCGGCGATTCATAAACCACTGCACGACACGCAGCAGGGGTGTCGCGCCCCTGACCGTGATAGCAAAATAGCCCCACACCGAGGGAGTGAAACTCCACACCACCATGATGTCGGGCAAGTTAACGGGCAGTCGAGTATCAGCGTGGAGGAAGAGCAGCCAGTCGCGATCGGCCAGTGCGGCACCGGCATTCATTTGTCGCGCCCGCCCTTTTTCACTACTAATCACCTGATCGGCCAGCGGTGTCGCCACGGCGATGGTGTCGTCGTCACTGCCGCCATCGACCACAATCACCTGAACCCCCTGCTTTCTTAGCGTCTGTAAACGCCGCAGGCAGGGGTAGATTTCTTCCGCTTCATTGAGCACGGGGATTACAATCGACAGTGGTAGTGAGTCACCCTCTATCGGGGCCTCACTATCTGTCGAGGACACACTATCGCGCATTGCTTTATTCCTCATTTAAAGAACCACCACAACTACTGCCCTGCCCTGCTGCACAGGCGTAACAGTGTTCGCCGACGACAATGGCCTGAGCTGAAAAATCCGTCTCAAGTAAATCTCGCAAGTGGGGACGTGGCTTGTCGGATCCGATCAAGTTCTGTTGGCCTTTAAAACCCTTATTACCTGGGTTTATAGGTAAATCCAGCATTTGATTAAAATCGCAATCGTAGAGATAACCCTGCCAGTCGACACTGAGCAAACCTCGGCACATCAGCGTTTCTAAATTCTCTGCACTGTAGCTGTCTCTTAATAATTGCATGTAGACTTCGTACTCGCCTTTAGCCAGCAACATAGCCCCATAACGCTTAATGGGCATATTAGTAATGGTGAAAAGCTGGTCGAACTGCAGGCCAAAATCTTGCTGCAAATGGGCTTTATACTCTTGTTCAAGCGCCGCCTGAGGGGGCGGTAAAAACGTACCATTGGGATTGTAAACAAGGTTTAAGGTGAGCCCTTTGCCCTGGCCGTAACCTAAAACATTGAGCTTTTTCAGCGCTGCAATACTGCTTTCGAAAATGCCCTTGCCGCGCTGCTCGGCGACATTTTGTTCGGAGTAACACGGCAGCGAGGCGACAATCTCGACGCCCTGTGCGGCAAGAAACTCCGCCAGATCTTCATAAGCGGGCTCCTGCAATATGGTCAAATTACAGCGATCTATGACCGTCACACCAAGCCCCCGAGCCTGTTGAACAAGGTAGCGAAAGTGGGGGTTCATCTCCGGCGCGCCACCGGTTAAATCGAGGGTTTTTAATTGACGCCGCTGTAGCACCTCAAGCACCAGATCAATCTGCTCGCGCGCCATTAACTCCGTACGCTTGGGGCCTGCGTTGACGTGGCAGTGGGTGCAACTCAAATTACAGAGATAACCGAGATTGACCTGCAGTGTCTCTGGCATTCCGCGCTGTATAACCGGGAAGTCACTGGCTAATAAGAGGGGGCGAGTATCAAGCACGGTTTTTACATTCCCTGAAGTTGCTTATAAAGAGGTTGCCTAAAAGATGTTGCTTAAAAGTAGTGTTCACTCGAATGATCGTCAGTGTAAGCCCAGATCTACCATCGGCAAAGAATCTTAACG
>CAYWXW010000027.1:26250-31666 GCA_964462265.1 uncultured Porticoccaceae bacterium
CCAACTCAGCATCACGAGTGACCTTGGCAATAATCGACGCAGCACTGATCGCCGTTATCTGCCCATCACCGCCGACCACAGCCTGCGCTTTATAATGCCACCTGGGTAGCCGATTGCCGTCAACCAACACCAGCTCTGGGGTCACCGCCAAGGCATCAACGGCTCTCACCATGGCGAGCATTGTGGCCTGCAGAATATTAATGTCATCGATCTCTGCCACACTGGCCCTGCCTAAGGTCCAGTGCAGTGCCTTTTCTTTAATCTCGTGATAGAGGCTTTGGCGGCGTTTCTCACTCAGTTTCTTCGAGTCTGCCAGGCCCGCAATGGGACGCTCCGGGTCGAGTATCACCGCAGCAGTGACCACATCCCCCGCCAATGGACCGCGGCCCACTTCGTCAACACCGGCGAGCAGGCGAATTTTCGCCCACTGTGGGTCTATTTGTAGCTGCCGGGCACTCCTCACCATTAGTGCTGCACTACCTGTTTTGCAATCACCGAAAGTACAGCCTCAGCCGCTTTCTCGTTGCCATTACATTTTATTTGCTGGTGTATCTGCGTGAAGTCACTGCGCAGTTTAATGGCCAGGTCTGAGTCACCCAAACGCGCTAATAAAAGCTCGGCAAGCCTCTGCGCAGTGGCATCATCCTGCAGAACTTCGGGTACTAGCTCGCGACCGGCCAGCAGGTTGGGCAGGGAAACATAGGGCACTTTCAGCATTCTAGAAATAATGGCGTGTGTCAGCCAACCGGTTTTATAACTCACAACCATCGGTTTTTTCAGCAGCATCGCTTCAAGGGCGGTGGTACCAGAGGCGAGCAAAACAACATCAGCCGCCTCCATCGCTAAATGAGACTGACCATCGAGCACCTTTACTGGCAAGTCCCCAGCCTCGGCGAGCATGGCATCAATTTGTTGACGCCGCGCTGGGTTAGCAGCCGGCAGGACGAAGGATAGCGCGGGATTTTCCTTTAAGCAGAGCCGTGCCGCATCGAGAAAGAGCTGGCCCAGTAGTGCGACTTCTGACTGTCGGCTGCCGGGTAACAGCGCGATAATCGGCGTATGACTCGGCAAGTTTAATTGCGCTCGAGCACCGCGCATATCAGGCTCCAACGGCAACTCATCTGCAAGATGGTGTCCGACAAACGTCACCGGCACATTATGACGCTGATAAAAATCCGCCTCAAAGGGTAGCAAAGTGAGCATATGGTTAACGGCACGAGCAATTTTTTTAATCCGCCCCTGACGCCAGGCCCAGACTGAAGGACTCACGTAATGCACGGTGGGAATACCGGCCTTTTTTAAGCGCAGCTCAATGCCAAGATTAAAATCGGGGGCGTCAATACCAATAAAGACATCGGGGGGCTGGGCGATAAAGTGCTCAACCAGACCACGGCGCATACGCAGTAAAGCCGGTAAACGCTTGAGCGGTTCAACCAGCCCCATGACAGAGAGGGTTTCCATGGGATAAAGAGAGGTACAACCCAGGGCCTGCATTTGGGGGCCGCCAACACCTTCAAAGATGGCATCGGGGTGGCTTTTTTGCAGGGCCGCTATCAAGCCTGCGCCGAGCTGGTCACCTGAGGCTTCGCCGACAACGAGGCCGATGCGTAAAGGACGATTAATCACGATTAACGAATAATGCCGCGCTCGGTGTTATTTATTGAGTCGATAAAGGGCTGCAGCACATCGCGGTGCTCGTCATTGGCAAGAATACGGGTCATTGCCTCATCGAGCTTTAAACCCTGGCGATAAAGTATTTTATAGGCTTTATTGATCGCCGAAATCTGCGCCTTATCAAAGCCTCTGCGCTCCAGACCAACCTTGTTAATAGTGCGCGGTATCGCCGGGTGCCCCGCCGCCATCACATAGGCGGGTAAATCCTGATTGAGATACGCGCCTGCACCCAAAAAAGCATGGGAACCAATTTTTACGAACTGATGTATCAAGGTGTAGCCAGAGAGAAACACCCAGTCACCGACGTGAATATGGCCGGATATGGAGGCATTATTGACCAGAATATTGTGATTTCCGACCACACAATCATGGCCAACATGGACATAGGCCATAAACAGATTATCAGAGCCAATGCGGGTTTCAGCGTTATCTTGCACCGTGCCTCGGTGTACGGTGACACCTTCTCGGAAGGTATTATTGTCACCGACGATAAGGTGGGTTTCTTCACCCTGAAATTTCATATCCGGGGTATCTTCACCGAGGGTTGAAAACTGGAAGATTTTGTTATTTTTGCCAATCACGGTTGGGCCTTTCAGCACCACATGGGAGTGAATCACACAGTTGTCACCGACCTGCACATTAGGGCCGATTTGCGTCCAGGGGCCAACCTCCACATTTTCGCCAAGTTGCGCAGAGGGATCAATAATTGCTGCGGGATGTATCTTTGTCATATTTTAATTCACACCATTCAACATCCGGACATTGCGCTGTGACCTAAGCGCATTACTTAACTCTATTAGTTAACCAAGCTCACTTGGCATTATCACCCTGTAGGGCACAGAGGATAGTGGCACGACAAACCAGCTGCTCATCGACATGGGCGCTACAAATAAAACGCCAGATATTGCGCTTATTGGAATCTATTTCAGCTTTAAGCATTAAACGATCCCCGGGAACGACGGGTCGTTTAAAGCGCACATCGTCGGCACCGGCGAACAAATACAGGGAGTCATCCCCCTCCTGCTTATTAACGGTGGCAAAACCGAGTAAACCGGCGGCCTGAGCCATAGCCTCAATAATCATTACACCCGGGAAAATGGGCCGATCTGGAAAATGACCGTTAAACACCTCTTCGTTTGAAGTGATATTTTTGTAAGCGAGAATACTCTTACCTAATTCTATTTCCACCACCCGGTCTACCAATAAAAAAGGATAACGGTGGGGAAGTAATTTCTTTATTTCTTCAATATCCATTTAATTCCTTACGCACATAAGATGTGGACTGGAGCGGGTTAACTCTTTTCTTCAACGGCATTGCCTGCCAGCGTATTTTTTTCCAGCCTTTTCAAGCGTCGAGCCATATCATCCAACTGTCCAAAGCGCACGGCGTTTTTACGCCACACCGGTGTTTCATACATCAACAGGCCGGAGGAGTAGGACCCCGCTTTACTGGTCGGTTTGGAGATGGTACAGCGCGCCATCGCCACCACACCATCACCCACCGTAATGTGGCCAACCGCTCCGGCCTGCCCCGCAAAAACACAGTTTTTGCCAATGCTCGTGCTGCCGGCAATACCAGCGTAAGCGGCCATTGCGGTGTTTTCACCAATACGTACATTGTGTGCGATCTGTACGTGGTTATCGAGAATCACGCCGTCTTCAATCACTGTATTACCCAAAGCACCACGATCAATCGTCGTGCAGGCACCAATTTCAACATTGTCGCCAATTTCAACGCCGCCAAGCTGGTGAATTTTCACCCACTTACCGCCATCATTGGCAAAACCAAAGCCGTCTGCACCAATCACGGTGCTGCTGTGTATCACCGCATTGCGACCAATACTGACACCGTGATAGACACTGACATTGCTAAATAGACGCGAGCCACTGCCTATGGTGCTGTCATTGCCAATCGACACGCCCGGGCCAATACTTGCGCCGGCATCAATTCTCACCCGCTCACCGATGTGGGCGTGGGGGCCAATGCAAACATCGTCAGCCAGTACGGCAGAGTCGGCGACGACTGCCGTGGGGTGAATGCCACTCGAGGCCTGCGCACTGCAATCAAACCAGGCGCTGATTCGAGCGTAGGCAACATAGGGGTTGTCGATGACAAGGGCGTTGCCAACGAAGGCTTCAGCAAAACGTGGTTCAAGGAGCACAGCACTCGCCTGGGTCTTACTCAAATACTGCTCATAGGCTTTGCTGGCAAGAAAGCTTAGCTCCCCCTCTCCTGCCTGCTCAAGGGTATTTAAACTCTGTATGCGACAGCTCGGATCACCTCGTAGCTCAGCGCCAAGGTGATCCGCTATTTCTTGCAGGCTGTAAGTTGAACTCATCAAAATCCTTCTTATTGCGTTTTCTTGTTCATGCGATCAACCAGCTTGCCGGTCAAATCTTTTTCAGGTGTTGCGGAAATAACGGCCTCTCGCTGTAGCAGCAGAGTGATCTTGCCCTCTTCAACTAACTCTTTGATGGCCTCAAGCGCTTTCGGTTGTAATTCCTGCATAATGCGGTTTTGCAATTCTTTAATTTCAGCCTGCAGCTTGCGCGAGACTAGTTCCATATCGGCGCGTAAATACTCCATCTTTTTCTTGTATTCGCCAGCCTGCTCCTGAGACAGAGTCATGGCTTTACCCTCGACTTCCTTTTGTAGAGCCTTCATATCGGCGCCGATATTGTCGTACTTGGCCTGCAGGGAGGCAAACGCGGGGGCACTTTGCATTTCTTCCTGGCGCTGCTTGGCAATTTCGGTACTAAAAATAGCCCGCGCAACATCAATAACGGCAATGTTTTCTTCAGCCATTGCACTAAAGCTCAACACGCAAGCCAACACTACTAACAAACGTTTTACGCTATACACATCCAATCTCCCATATTTACGTTATCGTACTTTGAAAAGCTGCTTACTTTTAAGAACTCGCTAGCTAGAAACCCTGGCCCAGTGAAAACTGGAAAAACTCCGTGTCATCAAATTCACCGTCATTCATACCCCTGGCTAACGATATCGTGATTGGGCCAAAGCCACTGAGCCAGGTACCACCAATGCCGAGGGAATAGCGCAACTCACCTAACTCGGGTTTAAAGCAGTTAGTCTGAGTCTGATTACAGTCGGTATCAAAAATATTACCCCCGTCCAGAAAAACTGCCGCCTGCACGCTGCGGTTATCTTTCATAAAGGGCACCGGAAAAATCACTTCGACCGTGCCAGTAATTTTAACGTTACCCCCAAAGGCATCAGAATCATCGCCATAGACGGGGTTGGGGGTATCTTGGGGCCCTAGGCTGTTGCGCTCAAAACCGCGCACGGAGCCAAAGCCACCACCGTAGTAGTTTTTGAAAAAAGGCAGACGGTCAGTGTCACCCAGGCCAATGCCATAACCAAGGTCGGTCTTTAAATGCAAAGTCAAATTGCGCGTAAGGGGGTGAAAGTACTGGCCAGAATAACTGAACTTCAGGTATTCCATATCGCCCAACGGCGTAGAAAATTCAACCCCCGCCCGCTGAGAGGCACCCCGTGTCGCCAATACACCGCGGTTCAACGTTGACTGAGACCAGCTCAAGGTGCTGGTAAACATATTGTAGTTATCACCGTTTTCGTTAAGAAACTGCAAGATTTCCAGCGTTGGGAATACGCCGACATCAATTGACAGTTGTTCAAAACCAAAACCAAGACTAATGCGTGAGGTTTCTGATAGTGGGTAACCAAAGTTGACGCTGGTATTGAGGCTGTCTGTGGTGT
>CAYWXW010000028.1:0-30936 GCA_964462265.1 uncultured Porticoccaceae bacterium
ACCATGGTATTTATCTCTTAGAAACTATGAACACCGGCGTGCTAGTGCGCGATAATGCCCATGAATTTTTCTTTGTGTTAGGTGTGCCTCGGGTGCGGGGTGCTGTGCAGGCAATGATTGATCCGATTGCTATTTACTAATCCTGGTCATGTAAAAAAAGTAAAGATGGCTGGGTAGACTTACTCGGCCATTTTTACTGATATCAGAAAGTATTGTCTAAAATTAGTTGGGGTTTTTGATGGAGTCATTGCAAGTATGGGCCTGGATGTTTTTGTTTCTCTATGTTGGCGCGATGATAGGTTTTGGCTATCTCGGCATGCGCCAGGTTCAAAGTAGCGACGATTTTTCCACGGCCCGTGGTGGTTACGGTATGTGGTTTTTGGCCTTTGCAATGACGGCGACGACCGCATCGGGGGCAACCTTTTTAGGCATTCCCGGTCTGGGTTATAAGTTTGGCTTGCCAGCCCTGGGCTATGCGCTGGTTTATCCCTTTGCCGTTTATCTCGGTGTTTGGCTGTGCTTCAGGCAGGTGCAAAAAGCGGGCAATGCCTTTGGCAATCGCTCTATCCCCGAGTTTATCGGTGATCGTTATCAGTCAGATGCCCTGCGTATTATCGTCGCCGTATTTTCCACCGTACTCTTGTTCTACCTTGCCGCACAATTATTGGCAGGCCTGGTGATGTTTGAACAAATGCTCGGGCTCGATGCTTTTTGGGCCTTGACGGTAACCATTCTGGTCTTACTGGTTTACGTGGTGTTGGGCGGTGCTCACGCCGATATTCTCACCGATGGTGTACAGGGTGCCATGATGCTGGCGGTGGCCATTGCCATCGTAGTAATGTTTGTTAAAGGTGTCGGTGTGGAGGGCGGGCTCGATGAAGTGCTGTCGCGGCTTGAGAATTTAGACCCTAAAATGGTCGGTGTTTTCTACGAGGGGTCAGGGATTCTCGATTCATCCTGGGATTTTACGGCGATATTCCTCGCCCACCTCTCTTTGGGTATGTTGCCCCATATTGGCAATAAAGTTTGGGCTTTAAAAGAAGGTGTTGGGCGCACGCGGTTTCTTTTGCTGTGTTTGATTTTCGGTGTGATTTTAGCATCGATGATTTTTGGTGGCGTGTTGGCACGCGCAGTATTGGGTGACGAACTACTGTCAAGTCCGGGTGGGCCGAACCAGGCTATCCCCGCGTTGTTTATCGCGCTGTTTCCCCAATGGTTGGCGGCATTACTCGGTGTCGCCATCCTCTCGGCCATTATGTCTACGGCTGATGGTCTGGTGATTTCTACCTCGCAAGTTTTCGCCAACGATATTTATCGACGTTCATTGTCCAAGGTGCTGCACCCTCAAGCCAGTGAAGAAGAGGTTGATCATCATGTGCTGAAAATAAGCCGCTGGGGCATTGTTGTCGTATTACTCGGGGCTGGTGTCCTGGCCTGGCACTCCATTGGTCAGAATATCGCCTTAATGGTTTGGGCAGGGCTGGGCGGTATGATGGCAGCTTTGGCCGGGCCTTTAATACTGGGGGTGTTTTGGCGAGGTGTGACTAAACAGGGCGCGATCTGGGGCTTTGTGATGGGTGCCATTTCATTTACGGTGTTGCGTAATGGCTGGCTACCCATAGGTGATGCTGGGGACAACGTGCTTCAGCAAGGTTTATTCTGGATGGCTAATCAGGCGAATAATCCTTTTGCCTGTGCCACGCTAGGAGAGGGGCTTTCTGTACTGACCACGGTTGTGGTCTCACTCTTTAGCGCACCGTTGCCCAAAGAGCACCTGGATAAAGTTTTCGGTGAAAGCGCTGGCTAAGTGTTGATCTTATTTTTGGCATTAAAAAACCCGGCAATTGCCGGGTTTTTTAATGCTGCAGTTTTAGTTTAAGCGTTGCTTCGAATTGCTGGCTTAGAACTGATAGGTCAGCCGCAGTGAAACTTCGTCAGCCCATGCCAATGGTTGCAGTGCACCGGCGTTGTCTTTGCTGTCGAGGAAGCTGGCAAAGCCTTCAACAGTCCAGCTTCTACTGGGCTTATAGCGCACGCCAGGCTGAATCAAATAGCTACCGTTAAGATCATAAAGTACGTTCATATCGAGCCGCCAGATCAAGCCGGGCAGGGGTTGCTGAATGGCAAATGAAACAGCATCCCAGCCACCAGACTCTTCGCCGCCGCTGGGGGCTTTGGTCGGTGTGCCGCCCAGGTTACTGAGGTGACGACCGGAGAGATCACTCTCTGATTTGTGCATCCACTGGAACACCAAAAAGGTGGCGGGGAAGGCGTCACTAAAGCGACGGTACTTCTCGAGTACTAAACCTGTCACCCACTCATCTTCTTCAATGAAATTTCTCGACATATTATTGGTGAATTTTTTGTCGGGGGTGTAAGTCATTTCAAAGCGCACAACCAGCTGGTCAAGCCAGGTATCGGGTTCGGAATAGAAAATGTAGTTGGCACCAAAGCCGAAGACATTTTCAGAGGCGTAGATGGGTATAATGCCGGCTTCTAAATCACCGATCTGTGAGAAAAAGTTATCCAATACAAAACTACCTTCGGCAACTGAATTAACGTAGTCCGGGCCGGTAAGACCGAGGGCGCCTGTCATAAAATTGCCGATCATGGCAAATTCCTCGCCGAGAATATTAATCGCCTCAACACCGTTGAGCCCCATGATATGGGCAGAGGTCATCCAGTCGTGGCCACCGTAAGTGCCTGAATTAGGCGCGCCAACAGCACCGGGGAAACTGGTACTGCGGAAGGGTTGTTCAGAAAAATTGCCAAAGGCAGCAAAGGCGGGATCAAGAGCCGTTTGACCCCCGGGGGCCCACTTGAAAATGGGGTCAGGATTATGCCGACTGGTGGCCATAAATTGCAGGCCTAAGTCACCAAACTGGCCGACCAGCCGGACACCGGCATTGATTTTGTCATCGACCTTGTCAAAGCCAATATCATTTCTGATGGTAAAGGGTGAGCCGATAACACTGTAGGCAGTGCCCGATTGTGGCAGTACTGAGGGTTGAAACATTTGTGCAAAAGCTTCGACTTCCCAGTTGTTATTCAGGTTATAGCTAACTCGAATGGCGGGGGAGGAAATACGCTCATCGGCATATTCCTCCGATGCTAAGTCGAGGAAAGTGTGGCGGCGTAAGTCGAGGCCGTTTGGAACGTCCATTACACGGAAGAAAATTGCCTCCCCCCAGGCAATTTGCTGGTTGCCTATGCGTACCCAGAGATTATCTTTGGAGTAGTCGATATAGGCGGAGGGCAGGTCGACCATAAAGTCGTCGTCACACACCTCGAGGATACCAGCACATTTGCCGTGTTGATCAACTCGAAATTGGTTGACGTCTTTTGCGCCACTTTCAATGCTGACATCGTTAAAGACATCGGCAGAATAAAAGCCACGGACTTTAACGAAGGCCTTAAAGTTTTCGCTGATGCCAATGGTGAAGTTCACTTCGGCGCGGGTTGCCATCATGTTCCACTCATTGTCGTAATCAAAATCTTTCTTGATAAAATCAGCGCCCCCAGTGGTGTTGGGTACTGTTCCCGACACCACGGCTGTACCTCGGTTCATGGGGTTCTGATCGTCGCTGATGCTGTAAGCCATTTCCTGGCGGATAAATCCTGATACATCCACTTCTACCGCGTGGGCAGCGGGCATGGCGAGTAGGCCCGCCGAAAATATCGCTGGTAGTTTGGAGAGAGTTTTTGTTTGTTTCATTGCCATATCCTTCTCAATTAATTTCTCAGTTTGGCGATTTACTTTGAAATATACCGAATCACGTAAATAGTGATTAGCTGCCAAGCTTACGAATGGCCTGCACAGTGAGGTATTTTTCATAGGCATTTTCAGTATTAAACTCAGTTTTAATACCGCCTTTTATTTTCTCGGCCTGATTGAATCGTGTGAAACGATCGCCCTGTACGTCGTGGGAATGGATGTAAGACCATGACCACTCGGGGTTGCCCTTGGCATCGAGATTGGCCTTATTACCCTGTTTCTGCTGGCTGAAACCCATTTCGAAGGAGCGCCAAATCTCACCTTTACGGTCGTAGGTAACATAGGCGATGGGTACCATGTTGCGGGCATCGAGCCAGATACGCTTTTTACTGACCGGTGCTCTGGGAAAGCCAGTGGGTTCGGCCTCTACAACAATCACCTCGGGGCAAAGCTGATAATTAGCTTCGTAAAAGGTATTGCCCTTTTTACCGCCGTGCACCAGGTGATCTTTGGACCAGTTTTCCTTGTCACCCTGCCACATACCTGACTGGCAACCGAGGAAGGGCCCGCGGCCAACAATTTTATGCTTGCCCCATGTCAGCATGGGGTCACCGGCGGCCCAGGCATCGGAGAGAAAGAAGGTAATACCGGGCACCAGTGGCTCAAAGCGCTGATTGGTAGGGAAGCGTCTAACGCGCTTAAAGGCGGGCAGATAACCAAAAAGATCGGGGAATTCGCGCTGATCGTATTTCCAGATATTTAAAAAGGAGGTGCCACGAGTATCGTCGGGTGCAGTAAACCAAATGGCCTGATGACGTAGTTTGTCATCAAAACCTTCTAGGTAGGGGCCGCTGGGGTTGCTGACCAGAGCCGAGAAGTTTTTCTCACACCAGGCAATTTGATACTGATATTCGATGTTGCCACTGGGGCCGATATCGTAATCATCCGCGGCATAAATAGAGGTGTCGTGCCGGCCCCAGCTAAGGGTGATATTGGCAAAGGCCTCGAGACCGTTCTGCGGTTCGATAAAGGGGAGTCCGCCAATCCACTGGTTGGTACTACCTTTGACGACGACATTGCCGTTCAGATCAAGTTCGGCTTTGCCCTGATTCGCCAGGGTGGCCTTGAGGTAGTCATGGGGGAAGAGTTCAGTGACATCGGTGGTGGTGGGTACCAGCTTTATGCGTCGCCCTTGCTGGGAAACCTGCAGGTAGGCAATGGGGTCGAGGAGGTCTTTGACGATCTCCACGTTACTAGCGTCAATAATATCGCCATCCTTCAGCTTACCCTGGGTAAAGGCTTCAATAGAGAGCAGCTCTTCGGGGTAGGCTTTGGTGATATCGCCAGCTTCGCCGATTAAAGGCCATAGGGAGGTGAGTACCCCAGCCCCCATTATGCCTTTGCTCATTTTGTCTAAAAAGAATCGGCGGCTGTAATCTACGTCGTATTTCTTTATGTGTATAGGCACGGTGGCCCTCCGCATTGCTAGTGTGAATGGTGGGTTGAAGCAGTGGTTAATGTTTTCTTTTACAATTTCGTGGGCGCCCACAACTTATTTTCCTTGTCAGCTATTTTGCTAACAATTGCTTATAGCAGCGCTTGGTGGAAAGTGTAGTAGAACTGATGGGTTCTGCTTTGCAGGGCTTCTCATTTTGTGACCGCTTTCAAGCTATTTATTTGAACTTGTGAGCCAGGGGCAATTAATGCCCTTATTTCAGCCGAAAGGGGCCTGGTGATGATGAGGTGTCAATTAAGATAAATATCATTCAAGTGATAAAAACACCCGGTGATAACTGAATTATTTTGCTTACTTTGAGGCTCTTTATAAAGCTCGTTAAGGTCGATTATCTGAATTCAGGCCCACGACTGCGTAAATTCAATACTACTTTTATTCAATGCTACTTTGTCGCCGCCCATCGAGGTTCTGGCACGTAGGCATTGACCATCGCCCCACCGAGAACAAGAAAGGCCACAGAGCAAATGAAAACGGCTTCATAGCCTAACCATGCGGCCAAAACACCGCCTAATAATGGCCCTAGGGTGCCAGCCACTTCTGAACTGGAATTGGCAATGGCGATGCGCAGGGGCACATCGTCCCGGTGGCCAAACTCTAGAGTTAAATTAATTGCCGTGCTTTGGAAACCCTGTGTTGCGGCGCCAATACCCACAAACACGACAACATGAAGTAACAGACTCTGGCTAAATAGCAGCAATAAGGTTGAAGCAATCCATAGTCCGATGGAGACGAGAAAGGCCAGGCGGAAGCCTCGGTGATCGGCAATAAAGCCCCAGACAAGGTTTGAAAGGGTGCCGGAGAGGGTGAAGGCGACGGTTAATGTGCCCAGTACAGCACCCGTCAAGCCCAGGGTTTGCCCAGCGTAGAGAATATAAAAAGGCATCGCCATGCGCCCCATGGTCGCCAGAGAGCGGGCCATAAAATAATGGGTGAAGGCAGGGTCGTCACGTAGCAGGGCGGGTATGTGGGAGAGGCGTTCTTTGAGGCTGACATCGGCGGCTACTGTGGGTGGCTCCGGCTCACGCACAAACAGCAACATGCCCAGGCCGATACTGGTGAGCACGAAAGCGAGTAAAAATGTCATTGAATAGCCGAAGGGGCCAGGTGTATCACCGATCAGATAATGACCGCCCAGATAAGCGACAAGGGCAGCGGTAATGCCCGCCAGAAAATACCGCATGCCGGTCAGCAAACCACGTTTCTCGATCGGTATGACCTTGCTCATCAGCACATTAAAGATCACGCCCTGCATGCCCTGGAAAAGCCCCAATAGCGCCAGAAAAAGATAGATAGCCAGCAAGGCCGAAGAAGGTGAGAGAAAAAGTCCCGCTAACGCGATACACAGCACCATTGCCCGCATTCCACCACCGATAAGAAAACCCATGGGTAAAACGCGAGTTTTGTGCTCAATGAGATTGGCCCCCAATAGGGGGGTGATCGCCATGCCGAGGGACTGCATCGCCAGGGCAATGCCCACGGCTATGGTGGAGCCATTGGACAGAAGTAAAATATAGGCGGGCAGAAAGGTAGGAGCGGTAAGTAGGCGAAAGCCCGTCTGCCCCAACAGGCCATGGGCGAGGTGGGCGGTAAAATTACGCTTGAGATTACGTCGCACCTGAAGCTGATAATGTCGTTCAGCCCGGTGGCTGGATTGCTTTTGTGTCACGGTGAGAGCGAGCCTGATTTTGCTTGTGTGGCGACCAACAATTATTTTGAAAGCTTATGTCGATATGAGTGCTTACAGGGTATCGCGTTTGGTGGTGGCCGCGCTAATCTATTCACTCATCCTTCTTTTTTAAAGCAGTGCTAAAGCGGTACTGCAGCCGAAAAGCTGTTTATTGAAGGGCGAATTCAATTTACGAATTACATTCAGGTCGGTGTTTCAATCACTCTGCCGCAATTGCTTTCAACCTGCTCTTATGCTGTTATAGCGGCAAAACAAATAATAAAAAGGTCAGGTCAATGAACCAATCTCATATCCTCGATGGCATTAAAGTTCTCGATTTCACCCAGTTTTTAGCCGGCCCTGCAGCGACTCGTTTGATGGCGGAAATGGGTGCGGAGATTGTCAAAATAGAAGAGCCGACGATTGGTGACAATTCTCGTCATTTTCCCTTCAAGGCTGATGATGGTCGCAGTGGTTATTACGTGCAGCAAAATCGCGGTAAAAAATCCCTGGCTATCGATTTGAAATCAGAGCAGGGCAAAGACATTATCCGCAAGATGATCCCCCATTTTGATGTGCTGGTTGAAAACTTTTCAGCCGGTGTGATTGGGCGTTTGGGCTTTAGTTGGGAGGAGGTGAAAAAGCTCAACCCAAAAATAATTATGTGTTCAATCTCCACCTTTGGGCAGGAGGGGCCGCTGGCTCATTTGCCGGGTTTTGATTACATCGCCCAGGCCTATTCCGGTGTATCGGCGATGATAGGTCCGGCCGATGGCCCGCCCTCGTTGGTCGGGCTAGCCATTGGCGACACCTCAACCGGTGTGCATGCGGCAACGGCGATTGGCTATTCTCTCTTTCACCGCGAGCGCACAGGCAAAGGCCAGTATCTCGATATCTCTCTGCTCGATACTTACTTCCACCACCATGAAGTCAATGTGCAAGACTACAGTGCCAGCAAGGGCCAATCCCTGCCGCGACGTTTAGGTACCCACCACAATGTAGCGGCGCCAGTGGGCATGTTTAAAGGCCGAGAACGCTATTTCTTTATTGTCGCCTTAACTCACCAGTGGCCCGGTTTCTGTGAGGCGATCAATAGGCCAGAATTACAGCAGGATCCGCGTTTTTCTGATCCGGCCATTCGCATTGAAAACCGTTTTGAGCTGGCGAAAATTATTGAGCAATGGATGTCTGAGCAAGACAGTGACGATGCGGTACAAAAAATATTAGAAGATGCACGCATCCCCGTGGCCCCTATTCTCGAGGTTGAAGAGGCCATGGCCCATCCCCATTTGATCCAGCGCGAAACGGTGCGCACGATTTCTGATCGCAGTATTGGCGAATTTCAGGTGCCGGGTATGCCGCTACGCTTTTCCGAATTCCCCGGGCACCTGCCTTTAGTTGCGCCCTATTTAGGTGAGCAAAATACAGAAGTCTTGAGCGAGTATTTGTCGCTCACTGGCGAAGAAATAGCGGATTTGGAAAAGAGTGGTGTTCTGGGTGCAGAGCCGGTGCCGAAATAAAAAGTACCGTTTTATGAGTGGTTTACTTTAAAGGTACTTTGACTTGAGCATCAACGAATAATCTTTATCCATTCACCAGTCGTCGGCTCCCCTCTGGGATAATCGCCATTAATCAGCCGCAGCTGGTCAGCACCGTAGCGCCCCAGGCCGAGATGTTGCGCCAGGCGTGTATAGGTGGCTCCGGCTTTCGCCTTTACATAGTAAATAGCCTGGGGTTTCTGGCTTTGCAGCTCGCGCAGTGAGCGGGGTTTAAAGCTGGAAGCAATGCCGAGAAAGTCTCGGTCATAACTTTGCCCAACCTTCGTGTCGGGCTTGTCGCTTAGGCTGCCATTGCTCACCTCACCCCGGAATATATAGGCTCTTCGCCCATAATAAATAACAATAAGCCGTTGCTCTTGTGTGTCGTTTTTAGCGGTGGGGGTGGCGGGAATTATCCCGGTATGGGCTTTCAGGCCATTAATAACGAGATCTTCAGATTTTTTTATAAAAGGAACGCTGAGACTATTTTTAATAAAGTCGCGGGGGCTGTCGAGGGTGCGGGCCTTTATATCGACAGTCAGGTTGGCAGATTTTTTTTCGTTTTGGCCAGTGATAACAAGCCCTTTGTCACTAAATGCCCAGCCTTCGGGGTAGTCAAATTGAAAGCGCAATTTGTCGTGATAGAAACGGTTGGGCTGCCTTTCTTTTTGGGCAGAACTATTACCCCAAACCAGTCCATTGGTAGCGACGCGGAAACTACCTTTGTCGATAGCCGGTGTTATTTTTTTTACAGTTTTGTCGTCTTCGCTGGATGAAAGTTTTAGCATCTCGCGTAGTCGTTTGTCATTGCGTGGGTGAGAGGCGAATAAGCCGTGGTAGGTTTGTGTTTTTTTACCGGCATCCACACTGCGTTGTTTGGTGTAACGCTCATGGGCTTTAAGCTGGCTGATAATAGCGATCATGGCATCGGGGTCATAACCCGCACGGTGCAGGAATGTATTACCGAGGGCATCGGCCTCTAGCTCCATATCGCGACCATAGCCTTTCACCGAGGCCGCGCCCCACTGTGCCGTCGCCTCACCGACATCGACACTGCGAGTGAGTATGGCCAGTACGCCGGCAACGATACTTGAGCCGGTTTGTGCGAGCTGCTGACTGGCGGCGTGCTCGGCGGTAATATGGGCAACTTCATGGCCGAGCACGGCGGCGAGCTGGCTCTCCGAATTCATATAGGCCAATAGGCCGCGATTGATATAAACATAGCCACCGGGTGTGGCGAAGGCGTTGATGTCGGGGCTGTCGAGTACCGTGAAGGTGTATTTATCATCGGGTTCATCGCTGTGGCGGGCGATATTTTGTCCAACTTTATTGACGTAGTCGGTAATCTTTTTATCCGTAACAATGGGGATTTGCGCGGTCACTTCTTCGAACATTTCTCGACCCATGCTGGCTGCCTTTTTATCAGACATCATCAGGGGCTGCGTAGCGTGAACGTGAAACGAAGTGGCGAGAAGTGTAGCCAGTAGGGCGCTTATTAAAAGGGATTTTTTAACTAGCGCCGTCATGGAATTAAGACTCTTCACTGGCTCGGGTACCCCTGAAAAAGGTGCGCAATTGCAGACCGATACCGTCGCAGGCCTGATCTTGTACCTGGGCGACGATGGGAATGGGTAGAACAATGGCCACCATATAAGAGGAACCTCGGGCTTCAACTTTCACCCGGCCACTTTCTTTCAGTGTGTGTAAATCCCAAATAATGGCTTCGTAGGTGCCGGTTTTTTCCCAGGTGGCAAAGCCAAAACAGCCACCACCGCCGGGGCCGATGGCACAACTGACCGAACCATCTCGGTCGGTGGTCTCGGTGCTTCCATCAATCCAGATCATATAGCGCAGGCCCTGTTCTTTGAAACGCTGGGCAATCATCGGTTCGTCGAGCATTTTAGCCAGGCGTTTCAAACCCAACGGTGCGGTGCGCGGCTCAAACCAGGGGTAGAGTAGATCGACAAATTCCCTTTCAGGCAGGACGGAGACCTCGCGGTCGGCATTTAATTTTTCGCCAATACAGTCGATGAAATCGGGTTCAGTTTCGTAGTCGGCATAGTGGCGGCGGCCCAGCACCACAACCCGCTCACTGCTATTAAGTGTGAGAGAGGTGCTATTTTCCCGGTATTCATCAACAGTGGTTGTTGTGCAGGCACTCAGGGCAAGGAGGCAGACAAAGCTAATACCGGCGACCAGGCGTTTCATGGTTCGGCCATCTTGTTGGTATTGGTATAGGCATTGGTACTGGACACCCTTGTCTGGCGAGCCTGTAGCCACTGACGGATTTCCGGAACCCGGGCGAAACCGGTGATAAAGTGCGCACCGGCATCGCGCATGGCGACCATAGCCGCCTGGTGCAGGGCATCGGTATTGGATGTTAAAAAGCGAGTGGGGGTTTTACCGTAGGCGGTCATAATCCAGTCGGCAATGGGTTCGCCAGAGCTGTTAAAAACCTGCAGATTATATTTAATCCACACCTCAAACACCTTTAACTGGGATTCGTTGGGCATGGAAATTTGCACATCCTCAACACGGGGCCGCAAAATTAAATCGGCCGCAGGCTGGGTTGGCATACTTGTGGTAGAGGGAATACTTGTGCCAGCGGGCATACTTGTGGAAGTAACGCTGTGTTGAAACAAGCTATCGGCGAGGCCGGTAAACAGTTCAACCTGGATTTGACCAACGGCAATACTGACCTGCGGCCCATCGGTACTTTTAAAGTGATGGCTGGCAAAGTCGGGTTCGAAAACCACCAGGGTGCGCAGCGGCAATTTCTGGGTCAGCGCCGGGGGAAAGTTACCATCAACTTCGACCTGGGTGGCGCAGGCGCTGAGTAGCAGGCTTGCCAGTGCAAAACTGAGGGCGAGCAAGTTCCGAAGGCAGCTTGCAGATTTTGTCATCATTTTTATTGAAGACATTTATCGCGTCTCATTGAGGCTGTTTAAGCCGACAAAGGTTCCACCATTACGATAGCTTAGTTCACGCATTAATGTTGCGAAACGGCTAGCGGAATCCATCCTGCCACCGGGCGCTAAAAAATGGACCGGAAAACCGATGGTGTGGATGCGCACCCGCTGGTTTTTTCTCCCGCGTTGGCGGTTGCTTTGCGCGACCGCATTGAGCACCCGGTGAATAGAACCCCCGGTAAAATCGTCACCAAACACATAGAGGCTGATTTTTTTATCGGAGGCGTAAAAAGTGCGGATGGCACGCTCAATTCCCTCCACTGGGCTGGAATTACTAAAGGGCCGCCAGTGGGTCATTTGCTTAATAATGGTTCGCCGCCGCCCCGGTGTGTCGGGCAGCCACTTGCCGCGATAACTGGGGAACATATAGTCGCCCATATCGTTCATCACCTGAATGCCTTTCACCGTGGGATAAATGTCGAGAATATTAATCAGTTCTTCGCGCACTTTCGGCCAGGCGAAATCCACCATGCTGCCCGAGGTGTCGATAATAAAAACCAGATATTCACTGTCAACCGGAATGCCGCCAATTAACTGGTTAGCATTGGGGCTGCCCAGTTGTTGCAGGCGTTGCATTTCTTCAGTGAGTATTTGCTGAGCGAGGATTAACTCATCCCGCTCGGTGGTATCGGCCTGGGCACTTGCCTGTAACTGGTGATTGACACTGGCCAGTTGCTCGCGCAGGCGAGCGATACTTTTTTCCAGTTCCGATAGCTGTTCCTGTTTGCTGGTCAGTGTTTTAGCGATTTTTTGAGTGTCGCCACGCAGCGTAAATAATTGTTCCTGCAGTACCGTGACACCTTGATTTTGCGGCGTCGGCTGGCTTTGATTCGGCGAGGTGAACTCGACGGTTTTGGCGATTAATAGCAGCAGAACAATAGCGCCAAAGCCACAGCTGATGACATCGAGAAAGGAAATGCTAATTTCGACAGTTTGGCGCCGTGCTCTTTTCATGGTCTCTTTATCACCCCACTTATGGCCAGTCTCGCGAGGGGCTTAAAAAAGCGCCTCTGCTGACCAGGCCCAGTTTCCAGAACAGGGCGGCGGCCGCAGGGTCGCCTTCCATGGGGAATAAAATAACATTCACTGGCACGCCTTTGGGCAGGGTGTTTACGGCGTTTTCAAACAGCTTGACTCGTGCCTTGCCCGATACGGTGGACTTGCTGGGTTCACTTTCGCCCTGGGTAGGCAGGCCGTCGGTAATCAGGAATATGTTATCTGGGCGCTGGGTAAACTTATTGGCCACGGCAAAGGCATTAATGAGACTGGTGCCGCCTGCGGGCAGGGTCTTTTTCAGCTGCACAATGGCGGTGTCCATGGTGATATTGTCGGCGGCGTCCTGCCATTGCAGGTGACTCTTACTCAGTGCCGGTGTCGCCTGGGTGTTAAAGGTATAAATCTGGTACTGGCTGCGTGGTGGCAGTTGGGCTACCAGCCACTCGACGGTGCGCAAAGCGCGCTGCCATTTTGGCGATTGGCGTTTTACTGCGTCGCTCATATTGCGGCGGCGCACAACATTAATAATGCTTTCCGCGAGCATGCTGGCAGAGGCATCGACCAGTATTAGCACGCGGTTGCCACCCAGTTTGAGCCCGGTTAAATACTGCCTGTCACCATCGCCGACAAACTGGCGTGTATCCTGACTGGCACCGGCGTCGCGTAACTCGGCGGTTTGCTGCTCCAGCGTTTCGACCTGCTTACGCAGCAGGGCGATTTGTTGCTCGGGGTCACTTTGGGCACTGAGCTCGCGTCGGCTTTGTTTGACATCGTCCAGCACCCGGTCTGATAAACCCTGGGTTTCAACCAGCTTTTCTTCCACCTCATTGAGGCTGTTGCGCAGCAGGTTAAGCTGGCGTTCACCGTCGCTAATATCAGCCTGTAATTGTGCCGCTTCCCACTGGGTGCCGGCGTCGCTTTCACTGGCAGAGGCGGTAGTGGGGTCGTGTTTAAGAATGAGAAAAAGCAGCGTCACCGCGCCAAAACCACAGGCCATAATGTCCAGAAAAGACAGGCTGAAAGTATTGAGCTGGCGACGCTTACGAGACATTAAGCGATTTCAATCAATGTCAGAGTTTGCGCGGCGATAGTAATGACAGCGCCGCTTTGTAAATTATGCCAGTCGCCATCACAGGCAATAGCAATCGAGTGATTACTTTGCTTTAACTCGACACGCCCATTATTGAGACTAATTTCTGCTGCGGGTTGCGCTGGGGAGTTGTCAGTAGGTTCGCCTTTAATAAATGGTGTGCCATCACTGAGCAGGACTAAACCTTGAGCCAGTGGGTAGGCACGATGGCCCTGCAATAGATGGCTGGCCGTGCCCTGTTGTGGTGAGACTGTAGACGAAATTGGCTTTTTGCCAGGCGACGCTAAAGCGGGCAGGGCGGTAATGAAACGTAATTGAGCATCACCGTTATTGTTGTCCACAGCAGCAGCGATGGCGTCACCCTGAGCCAGACAGGCGGCGATAGTGGCGTCGGCGGCGAGGGTGACGATGTTGTCGTGCCCGGCGGCTTCGAGGCTGTCGAGCACACCCGGTAAGCTGGCGAGACGGTGACTGAGCAAAAGGCTGTCATAGGGCGTGCTGCTTAGCGCTTCGGCCAGCCGTTGCCAGCGCCCTTGGTTGGCGGCAATAAATTCACTGCGCTGTAGTCGCAGGCAGAAATCACCCTGGGGGGCAGTGAGTTCAGTTTCGATTTCTGTCGCGCTGTTGAACTGAGCAATCCAGCCGGGTAGGCGGTCGTGTAATTGCTGTTCACCGGCGGCGGTGTGTAGGGGGTCGTAACGGTATTCGCGAATAAAACGGTCGGCAATAAATTGCGCCCAGGTATCGTGAATTGCCTTTAAAGGAATGTCCGGATATTGGCTGGCAGTTTGTCGCTGCACCTGCTCGGCACTGTGTAACTCGCTTAAAACGGTGGTGTGCAACTGAATGTCGGCATGCAGTAACTTGCCCTTTAGCCCCGACTGGCTAGCGGCGGCAACGGCGGCATCGACCAGACCCGCGGCATTAAAGGGCGAGGCTTTAACCAGCCCAAGTAATATGCCTAAGTGCTCCGTAGTGGTATTGCTGGGCATGGCAAAAATCATCTGCTGAGGCTGCCCGGCATCGGCATAAAGTTGCTGTAATTGAGCATAGGCAAGATCCGCATGGTGGCGGGCGTGCTGATTGCTAATGTTCAGTGGTGACAGGCTGAGCTGGTACCAGTATTGGTTGAAACTTTGCTGGGGCTGCAGCCAGGCTTGCCCCAGCGCTGGTTGGCCGGTGATAACCCCCTGATTTTGTAGCAGAGCATAACCGGGGCTAGTGGGCGTGGCCTCTACACGATCGGGGGCATGGCAGAGAATACCGCTGTCGTTTAATTCAATAATCGCTGTACTCAACATTTACTCCCTTGCCGCTGGCTGGCGTGTTTCAACAGTCTGCTAATCAGTCTTTAAATGGCGCAGTAAGTTTTGGTCGCAGTAATTGTGAATATCCAGCACCTGCCTTTCCTGCAATAGCTGTAGTTGGTGCATGCAAAACATCACCACGATACTGATAACCAGGGCGATAAAAGTGGAGTTAAAGGCGACGCCAAGGCTGGAGGTAACGCCGACAATATCACCCTGCACTGCTCGGTGGGCCTGACTCAGGGCCTCGCCGATGCCGCGCACTGTGCCGATAAAACCAATGGAGGGGATCGCCCAGGCGATATAGCGCACCATCGATAGCTCGGAGTCGAGGCGGTCGGATTCGCCATCACACACATCGCTAATGGCATTGGAGACATCCTGAATATTGCGCGTTGCGCCAAAGCGTTGCAGACCGGCGAGCAAGGCGCGGGCCAATAAAAAACTGCGCTGCTGGTCGGGCAGGGCCTCCAATGGACGGGATAATTGCCGGGCGTCTTCGGGGAGTACGCGATTGCCCTCGCCAATTTGCAGCAGGGGTTGTTGTAGTAATTGCCGTTCACCCAGGGCGCGTCGAGCTTTAAAGCCCATAATAGCGGTCGACCAGATCAGTAAAATAAAACAGGTTTCCTGCTCATAATCTTTAATCACGGTGTAAAAGGAGCGCTCAGCGACGATGACTTGTCCAGCGGCTTCACGGGCCAGTTGCTCTTCCATAATGGCTGCCGCACTGGGGCGAATCAGTGTCAGATAAATAGTGTGAACGACAATGACCGCCGCGAGCAGGGCGAAAACCTGGTAGAGAAATTCGCTAGAAAGCTGGCTGTTAATGTTCTTACTATTGGTGTTCATGTTAGATCCGCTAGGCTTTTTTCTGGCTGAAAATTGACATTAATAAAACGCATAAACCATTTAAATATCGACGGGGAATGGCACGGAATAATCTTCCGATATTGTTTCGCTGGGTTTAAAGCGAGATGCATTTTTCGATTTTTGAGTTGGTTGTTGAGGCGGTGCTTGTTTGTTTTCGGGGTTTATCGTTTGGGCTTTTTCTTCAGCTGGCGCGCTAGTTGGTGTACTAATAGGCGCGTTTATTTCTGTCGGTGATTTATCGTCTGCCGCTAGCGAACTTATTGGCGCCACGCAAGTGAGCATTAAAATCACTTGAATGACTGTGCTTGCTGATATTTTAATAAAGACTTTATAATTTATTTTTATACGCATAACTTAATGGTTTTACCTTATTCAACATAGCGGGCAATGCGAAATCCCAAATCGTCGCGGGCGCTGTCACTGTAGTCGCGGTAGGACAAGCGCAGCTCTGTCATGCCGCTGTGTCGCCAGCTGGCACCGCGGACAATTTTGAATTGTCCCGTGCTGGGGCCAACGGGGTCATTTTCTACACTGTCAGACACATTCACCGCAATACTGTAGTAGTCGTTAACCCACTCGGCGACATTGCCACCCATATCGTACAGGCCTTTGCTGTTGGCGAGCAGACTAGCCACGGGGGCGGAGACCGCGAAGCCATCATTGTAGCCTCTGAGTACGCGGGGCAGAATTTTTGCGGCACTGCCATCGGCGATATTACTGGTCTTTTTGGCCGGTATTAGTGATTTCCCCCAGGGGAATTTTGCCATCTTGCCTTGCTGCCAGCGCGCAGCCCAGGCCCATTCGGCCTCTGTGGGTAGGCGATAACCTAAGGCTTCAGTGACGTATCCTTCTCAATATAAAAAGGCGCTAAACCTTGTTGCTGGCTCAACCAGTTACAGAAGCGTGCAGCGCTGGCCCAGGTGACGTTAACGACGGGCTGGTTCAGCTGGTTGAGGGTGTTGCCGCTGGCGTGGTTTGAGGTGTGTTCACGCTGAAATTGGTGGAATTGTTGATTTGTCACCTCAGTGCTGGCGAGATAAAAAGCCCGCTGCAGTTTTACTTTACGCAGTATTTCGTTGGCGCGACGGCCCTGTTCACGCCGGGATGCCCCGAGCGTAAATGTTGCCTTGGGGCGATACAGTTTTAATTGTTGTCCACTGGGGGCCGTGATGATGGCGGGAATACTGTCGGCGCGAGTTTGCGCTTGCGTCTTTAATGTTATCCGCAGCGTGCGCTCAACACCCGGTTGCGGTGTGAGCGTTGCGAAGTGGCTGGTATAACCCGCTTTGCGAATTTCGATGCGATGGGGCCGTGCCAGTAGTTTCAGGCTTTGCCTGGCGCTACCTTTAGCGATACCGTCGATATAGAGCTGGGCGTCAGCGGGGTGTGCGCTAATTTTCAGCTTGCCGAGTTTGGGCTTAAGGGCGATTTGCAACTCGCGCTGCTCGCCCGAGGCAATGCTCAGACTGTGAGTGGCAGGATAGTAGCCGTCCAGATAAAGCTGCAGTCGCTGGGGACTGCCCGGCGGTAGTTTTATTTGCGCAGGTGTTATGCCCAGGTAATTACCATTGTGGGTAATACCTGCGCCCTGAGGCTGAGAGCTGAGGGCCAAAAGCCCATCTGCAGGCTGTAGCTTAATTAAGGGCCATTCGCGCTGCTCACCGGCGGGTACGCTGAGTGTTTGTTGCCACGTTTTATAGCCGGCTAGCTGCAGTGTTAGGACTTCGCCACTTTCAAGAATGTCGATTTTTAAGGGCGTGAGGCCCTGACTTTTACCATTGAGCAGAACTTTTGCACCAGCGGGTGCAGAGGTGATTTGCACCTGACCCCAGGCAGGTTGTAAGTCGATAGCGACTTGCTGGGTAGTGTCCAAACCCTCTACGTCGATGTCCAGGCTTTGGGAAAAGTAGCGCTCAGCCTGTGCCTGCAAGGTATAGCGACCGGCGGGAATATCTCGCAGGGTTGTCGGTGTTTCGCCCTGTCGGCTGTCTTGCGTGGCATTTTGCAGGCTAATTTGCACTGTTTCGGGGTGCGCCTTAATACTGAGGTGGCCGGGCATTTTTTCCAATGCCAGAGGGTAGCGTTGTTGGGCATCCTCGCTGACCAATAATTCCTGCTCTAAGTCAAAATAGCCGGGGGCGCTGAGTTGCAGTTGAAATGCGCCGGGGCGCATCAGATAGCGCCCACCAATGTGAAAAGAGAGGCCGCCAGAAACGCTAACACTCGCCGTTGCCGGTGAAGGTTTTAATTCTACCGAGCGTGCAGTGAGTAGAAACCAGAGCAGAGTGGCGGCAATACACAACAAAGCCGTAACCATTGTTGGCACGGGGCGCAGCTGGGGGCGTCGGCTTTTTTTAGCGCCGCCGACAGGTGTGAAGTCGATGGGGCTAATAGTCGAGCCGTCAGTTGAGCTGTTAGCCGAGCTGCTAGCCGAGCCGTTAGTTGGACTGCTCGCTGGACTGTTAATGAATGAGTCGCCGCTGGTCTTGTCCTCTGCCATTACTTTTCGTCATCCATACTTTCCATTATCCCCTAAATGGTTTCCCGGCATTGCACGACAACCGGGGCGGTGCCGGGTCCCAGTACTGTAAATTCTACCCGCACATCGCGGTAACCGGGGCGTATGCCTTCGGCGATATATTTGCCGGGCTTTAATTGCAGCGTCTTTTCGCTAAAGGGGGCGAATACCCCCAGTTTAAATAGGCTGACACGGGTGAGGTTGTCAGAATGCAGCACCACGGTATGTGGCTTTTGCGCGTTGACCAGTAGCTGACTCAGCACATTGATTTGCTGCTTGAGCCGCTGCCCAGCATGAGCAATTTGTTTGGCATCACGAAGACTTTGCTGAGCCTCACGATAGACCGCTGGAGTGGCAAGACGCAGCGGCTGGTGAATAAAGGTTTCAAGTTTGGCATCCAGCTGCTGGCGCGCAGCGCTGCGAATTTTGCCGACGGTGGCAGCCGTGACAGCGGCATCACGGCTGAGAATTTTGTTGTAGGTATTCAGCGCCGCTTGCCACTGCTCTTTGCTTTCATCGGTTTGGGCGCTGTTGAGCAGGCGGGCGATGGCGCGCTGGGCGATTTCATTATCGACTTGTGCTAACGCGCCCTGTGCGACATCTGACTGGGGCTTGATGGCCAGGGCTCGGGTAAAGTGCTTGCGGGCAGTGCTTAAATCACCACTGTGCAGATACTGAAAACCCTGATTAATAGCCGTCTGAAATTGTTCGTTATCCAGCAAGCTCTGCGCCTCTTTGCGACCTGCAATTGCGGCTTCAAATAGCGGGTCGAGACTCAATGCCTGAGTATATTCTGCCAATGCGCCAGCTAAATCGCCTTCAAGCTGCAGCGTCTTGCCACGCTCGGTGGCTGCGAAGACCTCGGGCAGAGAGGCACAGCGTTGTAGGCCCTGCAAAGCCTGGGGCTGGTCTGCTTCCATTAATACTACTTTTTCGAAGGCTTGCTGAGCGGCTTCCGCCTGTCCCTGATTAAGCGCGGCTAAACCCTGGCTGAGTAGCTCGGCGATGTGCGGCTCACGCTCGGCTTCGAGTTTGTTGAGCAGGCTTTCGGCAGCTTCATAGCGCCCGATGGCGGCGTTGAATTCGCGTTCGCGATAAAGCTGGTCGCCCTCGTTGGCCGCGGCCAGCGCTTGCTGGTATTGCTCAGCGGCCCATTGCTGAATATTCATTGTTTCGAGTGCCTGCTGTTTTTCCAGTACCCGAGCGAGAATGTCTTGAGCGCTGCGGCGAGCGGCAGCGAGTTGCGCTTTCTGGAAAGGGCTTTCTTCTATTGTCGGCGTATTGTTTACCGTACTTGTCTGCTTACCCTCGGCAAGGTTTTCTGCGTGGTTGGTTGGCTCGCTTTGATAAACAGTGGCGATAAAGAGTAATAACACACAGGCCACGGCAGCCAGTATTGCGCCGTAAATCCAGCGCCGTGATGAGTCAGCGGCAACAGGCATGCTAACGGCTGGCTGATTTATGTTTGGATTTACCGCTTCAGTTAAAGGCTTGGAAGGCGGCTTAGAAAGCAGCTTGGAAAGTGGAACGTTGGCCGCTTTGATCGGCTCAAATTTTTCGGGCGAAACCGGCTCGTTGTCTTTTTTACTGTTGTCGTCACTGTTATCGGGCATTACTGAATAGTTTGCTCATTGTTGTTTATAGCGGTTGGCGTTCCGCGTTCGAGCGAGTAAATTTTTTGTAGCAATTGCTTCCACTGTTGATACTGAGCCTGCACATTGCCGCTGAGCGTGATGGTTTGATCTTCCAGCGTAACGGTGCGCGGTTCTACTTCGCTTTCCAGGGATTGGCCCAGCTCAGCCAGGGCTTCAATATGAATCTGCGCTTCACCCTTTTTCGCCAGTCCACTTTTGACCAGCATGGCACCACTGCCGATGGCCACGGCACCCGCTGCCCGAGAGGCACCACTGCTACTGCCGGCCGCGACGATGCCCGCGATAACGGTGACAATGCCACCGATGGTTCTCTCCCGTGACTGGCGCCTGAGGTGGCGAACAGCGAGTATCTCATCATAATTTTGTGTGCGCCAACTTTGGTAGGGTGCTTCCATTTGCAGTGAAAAGGCGTCGTAATATTCTTGGGTGGTATCGACAAACAGATAGTCCCGCTCGCGAATTCGCTGTATGCGCTCCAGTGTCGGGTCATTGCTGGCGGGCAGGCGCTTAATTTCAAGCACGCCTTTACGGTCGGCCTGAATGTGCTGCTCAAAAGCCTCGGGGCTAAAGTCCTTGGCAAAACGCAGGGTCGAAATATTGCGGAGGGTGATGGCCTCTTTGCTGCTTAATGACTGGCGAAACTCGCTAAGGTCGTTGGCAATGCGGTTGAATAAGCCCTGAAAAGGATCGCGGTGCAGGCTTTTACGGCGCTGGTAGGCGTACTTGCTGGCTTCCTGTGCGTAGCTTCTTTGATACCACTGTTTGCCGCTGGTGTCGGTTACGGTAATGCCCAGTTGTAGTTTTTCCCCATCGGAATGGAGAATGATGCCTTCAACATAGATATCGGTAATGACCTCTTTGCTGGGCAGCACGCGCACCGCCCCCCATGCCGTACTGTCCTGAATGGTGCGAGCGAGCTGGTTGGCGAGATAGTGCCCCTCGGCGACGCGCACTGCGGGCAGTACAAATTCTGCCTGCTTGTCGCTCAGCTGATCTAAGCCGGGGTCAAAGGCCAGCACCCCGAGGTCGAGCAGTTCGGCTTCGGCAATTTCTGCACTTTCTAATTGCAGGGGCGTGTAGGTGGTGGACTTAACCTGAATCGGTGCATTACAGGCCGTCAGCAGCAGGCTTAACAGTAAGTAGGCGAGCGTATTGATGCTGGCATGGCTGGCGATTTTTGTGAGTTTATTAACGCGCATTCTCCGTTTTACGGTGTAAGTTATTGTTGGTTTTTGTACTTGCGATACTCATCCCAGAGCTTTTCACGCAACACGGGATCTTTCTCTTTTAGCGCCGCTTCGCGTATTTGACGGGCGACGATATCGTCGTCACTGCCGCCTTCAATATCTTCGGGTATGCCACCGCGTCGCGTTGTCTCCAGTCCGCTGGGGCTGGCGACGCTACCTTCAGCCGCCGCTTCACTGCTACTGGCATCACCACTGGCGGTGGAGCCTTCGCCTTCATTGCCGGCTTGTTGCGCATTGCCGTCTTCTTCGCCCTGGTCTGCGCTTTCGGGGAACTCGCCATAACCCGGTAGGCCCTCGTAAATATCACCGTCTTCAAACAGGGAGCCATCACCACCAGAACCGTCACCCTGTTCGCCGCCTTCCTGACCGCTACCGAGGCTGGCTTCAATGGTCTCGGCTTTGGCGCGCTCATCGAGAATCATGCCATCGAAAACGGCGATTGAGGCATCGAGTTCAGCGTCAAAATCGCCAATGATTTCGTCATCACTGCGGGCGGGGCTAGTGGGCCCGGTTGCTGGGTAAGTGCTTTGTTGTGCCTGATTATGAGCTTGAGGCTCGCTCGACTGGCTTTGGGGCTGGGCTGGCATTTGTGTCTGGGTGGGGGTGCTGGCACTTTTGCAACCGCTCAGAAAAAGCACCAGTAAAAGACCCGTGAATAACACTGCTTTCAAGGGCTGTTCTGGGGCTGGCGTGGCGAGAGGCGAGAAAAAAGTGCTGCGGTGGAACATTGGCGTCCTTAAATTATAATTCAGGTAATGTGCATCAGCCCTAGTGTAGCAAGGGTATTTTGACCCTTACATCTTTGACATAGGCAGGCTTATTATCGACAAACTGGGGCCGAAAGCGAGAGCCTTTAATGGTGTCTATAAACATATAGCGCAGGCTGGTTTTACTCGCCGGGCTTTGCTCGGCAAATAATGTCTCCCCGATATTTTCAATATGGCTGCCCCAGCCTTTCTCTGAAATATCTACATCGGCTGTCATAAACAGTGCAGCGCCCCTGCTCTCGTGGTTTTCCATACGCAGTGCTGGCAGAAGGTGAGGTGTGGCAAAAAGCTTTGCGTGTAAGGCCTCGGCTTGATCGGATGCGGCAATTTCTGCCAGTACCTGTTGATAGCGAAGCATGGCCTCTTTGCGATGGTTGAAGAGCAAATACCAGTCGGCGAGTTCTGTTTGTGCCTGCAGTTTTTCTTGTAGAGAGGCAGTGGGGATGGATGCGGTTAGTGCGACAATACGCTCGTGACAAACCCTGCCACGGCGAAAACTTGCACCGTTCAGTATCCCAGCGCGCTGGGGATTGGTGGTGGCAAAGCCATCGGCACTCAGGCTGTAGTGGGAGTCTGTGGACGCTAACCACTCGTCACCCTGGTGGCGGGAGAGGTGGAAGTTGATCAAAGCGGCGCTACGCAGTAGTTTAATTTGTTCACGGGGCTCGGGGCTCGCTTGAGTCTGGTTCAATTTAAGTGCCCCTGTAATCAGGCTATTGGCCGACGTCAGGTGGTCAACTCGCTTACTGCTGTCATCGAACTGATAGGCATCGATGTGCCAGAGTGCGAGCTCGTTTAAAAGGGGGGCTAAGCGGGGATCCTGCTTGCCATAACTTGCCATGTGCATGCGCAACAGTTGGTGGTAGCTGTTGGTTACGGGCTCAAAATTCATTAAGTGTTTTTGGCTATTTATAATACTGCGCAGCATGGGTGCCTGCGACAAGCTGTTGAGACCGCCGTTGACACGGTTAATATGCATGGCCCGGCGCAATGCCTTCAAAGCCTTGCCGTGTTGCCCGCCTTTTTGTAATTCGAGCCCAAGGCTGTACAGCACCTCAGAGGAATTTTGGTGATAGGGGCCTTCGGCTTCGTGGTTTTGCAGGGTGGAATAGTAGGAGGAAAGTCTGCCTGGCGTATTACCCGAATGCCGAGTCAATGGCTGATTGCGCACACCGTCAGGCCCGCCAGCCTGTACGGAATCAGCCGCAGCATGGGGGGGGAACCCGAGGGTCAACAAGCTCAGCACTAGTGGCCCGGTCAAGCGCGCGGGCTTTAGTTGCAGCCAGCGTCGTGCTAAGGCTTTATTTGTCAGCTTGTTGTCGATCATGACATCTGTGTAAACCTCTAGCGGGCTTTGGTATTGGCTGCGAACGTTCTCTGGGTTAATCAGCAACCTTGGGCTTATCTTACTCCAAAATGTTCCGGGGGGAAGGGCAGCACAACACCGGCGGGGGTGTCAGATTCTGCAGAGAAGTTATGGCCCACGATAGAGGGGATTATTCGAGCTTGATATAAGCGGCTGTGTCTAATGTAAGGAAATCGGTGATTTCAGAAATATTTCTTTTAACTAACTTTCCAGAATAAAAATCAATGTTGTAGCCGTACGGTATGAATGCGTTGTTTTCTTTAAATTCTATTAGTGCGAGCACGATTTCGGGTTGTCGACCGGTCTGGTTAGTTAAAACTCGAGAAAGATCTTACGCCTTGCCTGTCTACTTTTGGATGCACATTTGCACCAAGCTGATGCGTTGAGCACTAAACTAGCGCCACGCTTTGTGGCAGCGTTGTGTGTAAGTGTTTGTTTCGTAGAGTATAGGTCGTTGGCACAAGCCTTGCTGTATCGGTAATACACTTTCTTAAAATCGTATTACCGAGCGGAGAGCACTTATGATCAAATCTATACGTACACTTGCAGCAGCCTTCGTCGGGCTGGCCATTTCCGTTGTCAGCCTGGTCACACAAGCCGAACCGTTGAAAATCGGTTACTCGGACTGGCCCGGATGGGTTGCCTGGGAAGTTGGTATTGAAAAAGGCTGGTTTAAGGAAGCCGGTGTGGATGTGAAGTTCGAGTGGTTCGACTATGTGGCTTCAATGGATGCCTTTGCGGCCGGTAAGCTTGACGCGGTGGCGATGACCAACGGCGATACCCTGGTGACAGGGGCTACTGGTGCCAGGGGGGTGATGATACTGATTAATGATTATTCCAATGGCAATGACATGGTCGTGGCCCGTGCCGGTATTAAGTCGGTCAAGGATCTCAAGGGCAAGAAGATCGGTGTTGAGGTGGGTTTTGTGTCACACCTGTTATTGCTCGATGCACTGGAGCAGAACGGCCTCAGCGAGTCGGACGTGGAGCTGGTCAACGTTCCTACCAACGAAACGCCACAGGTACTGGCCTCTGGTGATGTCGATGCGATCGTCGCATGGCAACCCAACTCTGGCATGGCGTTGAAACAAGTACCAGGTTCGACAGCGGTGTTTAGTTCTGCCGATCAGCCCGGACTGATTTACGACGTACTGGCTGTTGCGCCGGCCAGTTTGGCGGCCAACAAAGCTGAGTGGGCCAAGGTCATAAAGGTCTGGTATCGGATTGTTGACTATATCAATACCCCGGCCACTTTTGATGATGCGGTTGCCATCATGGCGGCCCGTGTCGGCCTGAAGCCAGCTGAGTATAAGGGTTTCATCAAGGGCACCAAAATTTTGAATTTGGAGGAAGCGAAGGGCTTTTTCAACAAGGGCGAGGGCTATAAATCCCTTTACAGCTCGAGCAAGATTTCCGATGACTTCAACGTCACCAACAAGGTGTACGGTGAAGCCCAGGACATCGACAGCTACATCGATGGCAGTCTGACACTGGGTCTGTAAGCGTCGATTAAGCGGTACAGATCAATGATGACAGCAACATGGCTGGTGGTTCGCAAAGACTTGCCGCAGCGACCACGCAGGGTACTGGCAATGGCCAGCTTCCTGCTGCCGCTGCTGATCTGGAGCCTGGTCAGCTATGTGCCCTGGCTTTGGCACCCCAAGGTGGAGATCACTGAACCCGGAGAGGTCAGTTATTTTTCGCCTGGCATGCTGATCGATCGCGAGGTATTCGACAAGGAATCTAAAACGTTAATCGCAAGTGGCGGCGTACTGCCCGTGGGTGAGCCGGCCAATCCAATTTATCTACCTGCGCCGCACGAAGTCGCTGTGGCGTTTTATACCGCTTTTACCACAGAACCAAAACGTCGTTCGGAGATGTGGCTGCATGAAAGCCTCTGGAGTTCCATTCAGGTTATTTTCTGGGGCTTCGTTTTATCATCGATTGTTGGTGTGCCGCTCGGCATACTCGCGGGTACTTACGATTTTTTCTCGCGCCTGTTCGAGCCATTTGTCGAGTTCTTTCGCTATCTGCCGGCCCCGGCATTTGGTGCGTTGGCGGTAGCGATTCTCGGCATTCATCAGTCGCCCAAGATTGCCATTATAGTGATAGGCACTTTTTTTCAGCAGGTTCTGGTGGTGTCTAACACCACTCGTAAACTTGACCCCGCTTTGCTGGAAGCCGCTCAGACACTAGGAGCAGGGCGCTTAGCGCTGTTGTTTCGCGTGGTGATTCCCGGCATTGCCACCGACCTCTACCGTGATATGCGCATCCTGCTCGGTTGGGCCTGGACTTATCTGATTGTCGCGGAACTGATCGGTACTAGCTCCGGCATCACCTGGTTTATCACTCAGCAGGCACGCTACAAGAACTTCGACAATGTCTACGCGGCAATCATAATGATCGGTATCATCGGTCTCGGTACCGATCTCATACTTGCCTGGCTGGGACGACGTATTTTTCCCTGGCAGCGTGCCGCGAAAACCACCTAGGAGGCACGTATGCATAGTCTCGATCTACCCAGTTATCTCGACCAGGACGTCGACGTCAAGGATCGTTTTACACGCTTGAAGCAGCGCCCGGTCGTGCTGGAGGTGAAAGGTCTGAGCAAGCAATTTGATTCACGCGCAGACACGGTGACCGCCTTGCAGGATATTAATTTCAAAATACATAAACGAGAATTTGTGTGCGTTATCGGTGCTTCGGGTTGCGGTAAATCGACCTTGATACGCATTCTCGCCGGCCTCGAATCACCCAGCTCTGGTGAGGTGCTGCTTGATGGCAAGGCCGTGCACGGCCCGGGATCCGATCGTGGCATGGTGTTTCAAGGTTATACCCTGTTTCCCTGGCGCACCGTTAAACAGAATGTCATGTTTGGACTGCAAATGGCCGGACGCGGGCGCATGGCGTCGGAAGAAGATGCCCTGCAGTGGATCGATTTGGTGGGGCTGGAGAAATTTGCCAACAGCTATCCGCACCAACTGTCAGGTGGTATGAAACAGCGTGTTGCCATCGCCCGCGCTCTGGCTAACCAGCCGCGCATCCTGTTGATGGATGAGCCCTTCGGTGCACTCGACGCGCAGACTCGCGCGCGCATGCAGGGTTATCTACTGGAAATCTGGAAAAACATCGACGTCACAATTCTGTTTATTACCCACGATCTCGATGAGGCGGTGTACCTTGCTGACCGCATTCTGGTGCTAAAAGCGCACCCCGGTGAAGTGCAGGAAATCATCGAAGTGCCGGTGCCGCAACCCCGTGGGCCGGAACAGTTTCTATCGCCGGAATTTCTGGCGACCAAAAAACGCCTGGAAGAACTGATCCATCCACCACAGTCTGAAGAAGAGATCAACGATGATCACTTCAACATGGTACGTATGGTCAATGTCGACAGTGACGTTGCGAGTGTGTTCTAAAATGACGAGCAGCCGTATTAGCGTTTCGCTGCCGGAATCATTGCTGCGCCAACTCGATGAAATGGTCGACGAGCGCGGCTTCGAAAGCCGCTCGAAGGCGATTGTCGACATGATTACCGGTCAGCTGACCGAACACCTTGCCGATGTCGGAGAAGAAGTCATGGCCGGTACTATTACCCTGGTCTACGACCACTCCGTACCAGGCTTGCAGAAACAGCTGGTTGATATCCAGCACCAGCATATCAACGAAGTTATCAGTTCGTTGCACGTGCAACTTGTACAACCGCGAACCATGGAGGTGCTGCTGGTACAGGGTCCGGCAATTGTACTGCAGCGCATCCTCGATCGGCTGGTCACCTGTCGCGGCGTATTGACCGGCAAGCTACAACTGACAGCAGCGCTGATGCCGCCTATACATCCCCTGCCAGAATCAACACAAGTATGAGTCGCAGGCATTACAAGGATCTTTGTCAATGAGTAATAGTGCAAGACTTCCCCCAGAACTTCTGCTCTGGGAAGAGCGGGTGCCCGGTGGTGCTCATTGGTCAGGCACGTTGCGTCGTGGCACCACGCTACGCATCAGCGACATTCTGGGCGACGGCAATTGTTCTATTTTGTTCTATAACTACGAGGAACGCTTGGAACGCTACAACATGGCAGATACCCTCAAAGGTCAGCACACCGCCTTTATTACCAAAGGCCATGTGTGTTACTCCGATATGGGGCGAGTCATGTGCTCTGTTACCGAAGATCTCTGTGGCTGGCATGACCCTATTTGCGGTGTCTCCAATGCACAAAGCGTGAAGGCAAAATACGGTGAGGCGAGTTACCAGGAAAAGCGTAATGACTATTACAGGAATGGTTACGACAGCCTGATCAACGAGCTAGGAAAATATGGCATGGGCAAGCGCGACCTGATGCCGACCCTTAACCTGTTCAGCAAGGTTGCTATTGACGACAACGGCAGTATGGAATTGGTCACCGGCAATTCAAAGCCGGGCGATTACGTCGACCTGCGCTTTGAAATGGATGCGTTGGTCGTACTCAGCACCTGCCAGCACCCTCTTGATCCGGCGGATGCCTATGCACCGAAAGACATTTATTTGGCCTGCTGGCGCTCGCCGTTGCCGGGTCCCGATGATTTGTGTCGCAACAGTTGTCCGGAAAATCAACGCGCCTTTATCAACACCGAACGGATGTTCCCCTCACCCGGTGCCGGAAGATAACTTATGACGATTACTGACAGTACTTACACCAACGACACGGCACTGTTTCGCGAAGTGGTGCCTGCGGGCGAGGCGTTCATGCGCACTGTGAAGAAAGGGCAGGTGGTACGCATCCTTGATCTCGAAGGGAATCAGGCGGTGGATACCCTTTTTTACAATGCTAATAATACCGAAGAGCGCTACGACGCTAGTCAGACCATCCGTGAGCAGGGCAACCTGTATATCACCTCGGATTCTCGTTTATTGTCCAACGATGGCAACCTGATGCTGACCGTCATCGCCGATACCTGCGGACGTCACGACACTCTGGGCGGCGCTTGCTCGGCGGAGAGCAATACGGTGCGTTACGCGCTGGAAAAACATTACATGCACAGTTGCCGCGACAGCTTCATCATGGCGCTGGCCGAACACGGCAAGGGCATGAGTAAACGCGACCTGCCCAGCAATATCAATTTCTTCATGAATGTGCCGGTTACACCTGACGGAGAACTTACCTTCGCTGACGGCATATCGGCTGCCGGGCGTTATGTGGAGATGCGCGCTGAAATGGATATTCTGTTCCTGATTTCAAATTGTCCGCAGTTGAATAATCCCTGTAATGCCTATAACCCCACTCCGGTGGAGGTACTGGTGTGGGATTAACATAAACTCAGTCTTTGCCAGCGGGACGGCCCGCATGGTGTGTAGCGATACCGGGACGGCCCGGTTGTAATGAGTTTCGGTAAACGTATTTATGTTTAATAAAGTGTTGATAGCCAACCGCGGCGCTATTGCCTGCCGCATTATTCGTACCCTGAAAAAAATGGGCGTCAGTTCGGTAGCGGTGTATTCAGAAGCGGACTGCCATTCCCTGCACGTGGCCCAGGCCGATGAAGCCGTCTGTATCGGTCCCGGTCCGGCGTCGGAAAGTTATCTTCGGTACCGGCGTATTCTGGAGGTTGCCCAACAAACCGGAGCCGGTGCAATCCATCCGGGCTATGGTTTTCTGAGTGAAAACGCCGAGTTTGCCGAAGCCTGCGAAGCCGCAGGCATTGCCTTTATCGGGCCAACCGCTCAGCAAATGCGCGACTTCGGCCTTAAACACACCGCGCGTCACCTGGCGGCTAAAAATAACGTGCCGTTATTGCCGGGCACCGAGTTGCTCGACGACCTGGCGCACGCGCAACGTGAGGCTCTGGGTATTGGTTACCCGATCATGCTAAAGAGTACCGCCGGTGGTGGTGGTATCGGGATGCAATTATGCTGGAGTGAGCAGGAGCTCAATGAGGCCTTTCACTCCGTGGAACGTCTGGCGCGCAGTCACTTTAGCCAGGGCGGTATCTTCCTTGAAAAATATGTGCAGACCGCTCGCCATCTCGAAGTTCAAATATTCGGCGACGGCAAGGGCAGGGTAGTGGCGCTGGGTGAACGCGACTGTTCCGTGCAGCGCCGCAACCAGAAAGTCATTGAGGAAACTCCCGCACCTGGTATTAGCGATGCGCTACGCCAACGGCTGATGGATGCAGCAGTTAAGCTAGGTGAAGCTGTGAACTACCGTTCTGCCGGTACGGTTGAATATGTCTACGACAGCGATAGCGGTGAATTCTATTTTCTCGAAGTCAACACGCGCCTACAGGTGGAGCACGGAGTCACCGAGGAGGTCACCGGTGTCGACCTGGTTGAGTGGATGGTGCGCTGTGCGGCCGGCGACATGGCCGCTGTTAACCATTATCGGCATGACCCGCAGGGCCACGCCATCCAGGTGCGCCTGTATGCGGAAGATCCGGGTAAACAGTTTCAGCCCGCCTCTGGCCTACTGACCGAATTGCGCTTTCCCGATGATGTGCGCGTTGATACCTGGGTAGAGGCGGGTAGCGACATCCCACCTTTCTACGACCCGATGGTGGCCAAAATTATCGTCCACTGCGATGATCGCGAGGCAGCGCGAGGCAAGCTGATCGACGCCTTGCAACGCACGTCCTTGCACGGTATTGAATCCAACCTCGATTATTTGCAACAGGTGTTAATGGATTCGGTATTCAGCCGCGGGGAGCACCACACGCGTTATCTGGATACCTTTATTTTTCAGCCAGCTACCATTGATGTGTTATTACCAGGTACGCAATCGATGGTGCAGGATTACCCGGGACGCAGCGGTTACTGGGCTGTGGGTGTGCCGCCGTCTGGCCCGATGAATCATTTAGCATTTCGGCTTGCCAACCGTGTTGTCGGCAATCCAGAGGACAGTGCGGGACTGGAGCTCACCGTTAACGGCCCCACCCTTAAATTCAATACCGACAGTGTCATTTGCCTGGCCGGTGCGCCAATGAAAGCCTTACTCGATGGCAAAGAAATTGAATACTGGGTACCGGTTGCCGTGAGCGCTGGCAGCACGCTCAAGCTGGGTACTGTCGGCGTTCACGGCAACCGCAGTTATATCGCCTTTAAGGGTGGTCTCGATGTACCGGACTACATGGGTAGCAAAGCGACTTTTATACTTGGCCAGTTCGGCGGTCACGGCGGCCGTACCTTACAGGTAGGTGATGTGCTGCGGCTCGTTAATAAGAGCAGTAAGCTCGACGACAGCTGCGGTGCCATCCCCGCTGCATTACTGCCCGATTATCGTAATCACTGGGATGTCGCCGTGATGTACGGCCCCCATGGTGCGCCGGATTTTTTCACCGACAATGATATAGATACCTTCTTCGCTACCGACTGGGAAGTGCACTACAACTCTAGCCGTACGGGGGTGCGGCTGATCGGCCCGAAACCGCAATGGGCGCGCAGCGATGGCGGTGAGGCAGGTTTGCATCCCTCCAACCTGCACGACAACGCCTACGCTGTTGGCACTATCGACTTCACTGGCGACATGCCGGTCATCCTCGGACCCGACGGCCCCAGTCTGGGCGGCTTCGTGTGCCCTGCCACCATTGTGCAGGCAGAGTTGTGGAAAATAGGCCAGCTGCGTCCCGGTGACACGATTCGTTTTCATTGTTTGTCGGTGGATGAGGCGAACCGCCGCGAAGCCGCTCAGAATACTGCCATCGCAACGTTGTCGGGGAATTATGAGGTGGTTGCGGATCGGCTTGTCG
>CAYWXW010000029.1:0-7564 GCA_964462265.1 uncultured Porticoccaceae bacterium
GGCTAAAAACAAAATACCGTAGGCCTGATCGATCGGTTCAGCCATGTAGCCGATGGCGATTTCGCGATTAATACGTTCTGAGTCTTCGGGTGAAAACTGATCAATCGCTCCATCGACCATTGGCGTGACAGTGAAACCGGGGTGCAACGAGTTAACGCGAATATTGTATTTTTTCTCCGCGCAATACAGTGCAGCCGATTTACTAAACAAACGCACACCGCCCTTACTCGCGTTATAGGCACCAAAGCGAGGGTCGCCCACCAAACCTTCGATGGAAGAAATATTGATAATACTGCCACCACCATTGAGCTTCATTTGCTTAATGGCATTTTGGGTGCCCATAAACACGGCTTCCATATTCACCGAGTTAACGAAACGCCAGTGGGCCAAATCACTTTCTTCAAGGTCAGTTTGCTCACCAACACCGGCATTGTTGACGAGAATATCAAGGCGGCCGTATTTCTCAACCACCGCTGCGACAACCTCTTTCCAGCGCGCCTCGTCGGTAACATCCTGCTCGATAAATATCGCGTCATAACCCTGGCTGCGCAGCTTTTGTGCCGAGGCTTCACCCTCGACCGGGCGCAAATCGGTGATGGCGATTTTGCCACCCTCTTTGCCAATTAACTCTGCCGTGGCATAACCAATACCCGCTGTACCACCGGTGATCAATGCTACTTTGTCCTGAACGCGTCCCATATCTAACTCCTTAATTCTCTATTTTTTAAAATTATCGTTTACTAACTGCAAACGTCATGTGAAATTTCTCAATGCCATATTTTTCAATGCCATCGGTAATAAATACCAACAGGGTTTATAGCTCATCCCCCGGCCACTCATCGAGCTACAGCAAGCAGACCTTTTACCCGCAACAATGTATCGGGGTCGTAATTTACCAGTTCCTGAAAAAAAAGCATCACATCGGTGAAACCCATTGGCTGCTCGCGATGCCAGGTAAAGGTCTGAATGTGGTCTAGATCCGTCTCGCCAAACGCATCAACAATCACCCCCGTGTCAGTAAGGTTCTGGATTTGCAGCAAGCGAGAGATAAGAGTGGTTTTGCCGCTGCCCAGAAAGCCGGTAATTACCATAACGGGAATCGTTAATTGATCTGGCGGGCCTGCCCCCCCAGCACTTCACGCGCAGGGCTTTTTTTCGGGCTTGCCGTAGGCGGTCAGTGGAATTTCAGCGACGATTTCAATGGCCTTAGGCACTTTATAGGCGGCAAGTTTATCTTTGCAAAAAGCAATTGAGGCGTGTAATAACTCGAGGAAGAAAGGAGCGTACCTTCCCCTTTAAGCGCTACCTAAGCGGAAACTATGTGACGCCTACGTGGCTACAAGGGGCTTGCCCAAAGGTCGTATTCATCGGCGTGTTCGACGAGCACGGTCAATTTATCACCGGGCTGCAGGTCACACTCACCGTTCAAATACACATTGCCGTCAATGTCGGGGGCATCGGCCCAGGAGCGGGCGACGGCGCCCTCTTCGTCAACTTCATCGACCAGCACCTCGATAGTGCTGCCGACTTTTTTCGCCAGCCGCGCAGTACTAATGACCTGCTGGGTTTCCATCAGGCGCTCCCAGCGCTCCTGCTTAATTTCTTCAGGCACGTGATTGGGTAGCTCATTGGCCGGAGCACCGGCAACCGCTTCGTATTTAAAACAACCGACACGGTCGAGCTGCGCCTCCTGCAACCAGTCGAGTAGATGCTTAAAGTCATCTTCGGTCTCGCCGGGAAAGCCGGTAATAAACGTACTGCGCAGGGTGAGGTCGGGACAGATTTCACGCCAGCGCTGGATGCGCTCCAGCGTTTTTTCCTGATGCCCCGGACGCTTCATCGCTTTCAGTACAGAGGGGCTGGAGTGCTGAAAGGGAATATCGAGATAGGGCAGTATCTTGCCTTCGGCCATCAGCGGAATGACATTATCGACATGGGGGTAGGGATAGACGTAGTGCAGACGCACCCAGGCATCCATGTCGCCGAGGGCTTCGCACAATTCGAGCATACGCGATTTCACCGGTTTGCCCTGCCAAAAGCCAGTGCGATATTTAATGTCGACACCGTAGGCGCTGGTGTCCTGGGAAATCACTAGCAACTCGCGCACGCCGGATTTCACCAGCCGCTCGGCTTCATCCAGCACCTCGCCCACCGGGCGGCTGACCAGTTTGCCGCGCAGGTCGGGAATAATGCAAAAGCTGCAACTGTGGTTACAGCCCTCAGAAATTTTCAAATAGGCGTAGTGTCGCGGGGTCAGCTTAACGCCCTGGGGCGGCAACAGATCGGTGTAGGGGTTGTGGTCGGTGGGCGGCGCAACGCTGTCGTGTACGGCGCTCACCACTTCTTCGTATTGATGGGCACCGGTCACCGCCAACACGCCGGGGTGGGTATCGCGGATCAAGCCCTCTTCACCACCCATACAACCGGTGACAATAACGCGGCCATTTTCAGCCATCGCCTCACCGATGGCATCGAGGGATTCCTGCTTGGCGCTATCGAGAAAACCGCAGGTGTTGACCACCACCACTTCGGCGTCGGCATAACGGGGCGTGACATCGTAACCATCGAGCTTTAACTGGGTGAGAATACGTTCAGAATCAACCAGGGCCTTGGGACAACCGAGACTGATAAAACCAACTTTAGGATTTGCCATCACTACGCCCCACACGAAAAAAGAAAGGAAGAAAAATCGGGCGGCAATTCTACCAGAAGGCTGGCGACAAAAATGCCGGCAAAGGGGGATAGACTATAAAGAACGGAACTCGTTAATTGTGGGGCTAGCTTTTCTTCGTATCACGCAAGAGTTCAGACTGCTTTTTCAGCACATGGGACATAATGTAGTCCTGATCATCTTCATCGAGATAGACGAAATCCACCGCCACCAGCTTGTTAAAATCTGGCGACGAGGGCAGAGCATCGCGACAACTCACCACGCGACCGAAGGCTTTAATAAAATAGTATTCGGGAAACAGGGTCAGCGACAACTCCAGGCAATCGTGAACCCGTACGCTCGATGGGGCGTGAAAGGACACTCCGCTAGCACTGAGGCTAATCTTGTGGGTGGGCCGGGGAATCACGTCCTCTTTACCACTCGATTCGACACTGTCAGACATCTGGCCGACAATATGAATTTTACGATTGAGTAATTTAAGTACCGTGGCAACTTCGGGCAACTGGTCGTCGATATCAAGCAACAGCGCATTGATCCGGCCATCAAGTTCAGCCAGTGAGCTCAATTGTTTTTGTCGACGTCCAGAATCGACTTTCGAAGACGCTATCGCCTCGTCCAGATCGGCCTCACTAATCGCTTTATAACTCAGTGAAACACTGTCATCAATTCGGTAAAACCGCCTTTTCTCTTCCATGCCCATTAACCTGTCATCTTTCATTATTTCACTCTTCTTCGAGAGGGATCTCGCCCGCTGCATCATCTAGAGCACGCAGCAACTGCTCCAGCTCTGCTGGGGTATCCAGTTCGCCATCATACGCCGGTAGCATAGCATCCACGCCAGGCAGCTCTTGCTCTATACCCGCTGGCCCAGAATCTGCCCTTTCAACGGGTTCCCCCAAAGGAATATCGGTATCAGTAGTCTGCGACGTATCATCGGTGCCAGACAAAGCAGGCTCCTTAGGTTCTGCTTTCGCGTCTACTCCCGCCTCAGCATCATCAGCACTCTCAGTGTCTTTAATGCCAAGAATCTCGCCATTCACTTTGGGCAGTATCAAGGTTATTTCAACACGCCGGTTACGCGCCCTGTTTTCAGGTGTGTCATTGGCAGCTAAAGGCCGGGAGGCGCCATGACCTTCTATCAAAAAACGTCTAGAATCCAGAAGGTTAGAGGCCAGCAGGGCGTGTACCACCGACACCGCTCGCCCGGCTGATAGTTCCCAGTTAGAGCGAAAGCGCTTGGTGTGAATAGGCCGATCATCGGTATGTCCCGCCACCGTCACCGTGCCTTCAACCTCGGCCAGCGCCAGATGAATCTTATCCAGGACATCGATAAAGCCGGAGCGCAGTTTCGCGCGTCCGGAGGGAAAGGAGGCTTTTTCATTAATGCGAATAATAATACTATCGGTGGTGCTTTCTAGCTCTATCGCCCCGGCAGCAATTTCTTCACTCAAGAGAGCGGCAAGCTTCGAGGCCTCAGCCTCTGTCTGCTCGGACTGCATTTCCTCCAATAATTTAGCCATTGCCTTTGGGTCTAATGAATCCAGATCACCCACTTTTTCAAAAAGGGGTGCATCTGAAGTTTGACCATCGATAAAGTCTGCGGTTGATTCAGATCGATCCGAGAGAATCACTTTCTGTACGCCAAAGGCCTGCTTCATAGAGCCCGCGACCTGCTTAAACTTGATAAGATCCATCTCGGCAAAGCTCAGTAGTAATACAAAGAAGCACATTAACAGCGTCATCAAGTCGGCAAAAGTCATTACCCACGCCGGGACGCCAGCCCCTTCTTTCTTTTCCGGCTCGTCACTCATAGCAAGCCCAGGCTAGACATTATTCCCACGGGGTTACTTGTCTCCCTCAGCTTCTTTTCCCTCGATATCACGCTTTGAGCCCGGCAAGTAAGTGCGCAGCATGTCATCGATAACCCGAGGGTTACGCCCCTCCTGCATACCGGAAATACCGTCGATAATTATTGACTGTAGCAAAAACTCCTCATTGCGCCGTAAACCGAGTTTACCCGCTAGCGGTGAAGCAATAACATTGGCGATCAACGCGCCGTAGAGTGTGGTTAATAACGCCACCGCCATGGCCGGGCCAATACTTTTCGGATCGTCCATATTACCAAGCATCAGCACCAGGCCAACTAGAGTACCAATCATGCCCATGGCCGGCGCGACCTCAGCAATTTTCTCAAAAATTGCTGCACCATCATCGTGGCGAACTGCAGCCCTGTTTCTTTCGGCGGTGAGTGTTTGTGTCACCACGTCAGCTTCCATGCCATCCACCAGCATGGCAACACCCTTAGCCAGAAATTCACTGCTGGGCTCTTTCTCTTCTAATACCAGCAGACCACCGGTGCGTGTCTCTTTCGCCATATCAACAATTTCCAGGATCACATCGCCTGGCACCTGTGCTTTGTACAACAAGGCCTTCAAGCCCGCCTTAATAGCATCGACAAACTGGCTGAAGTTGTACTGCATCATCACCGCGCCAAGGGTACCGCCCCCAACCACCGCCATAGAAGGCAGGTCAACAAAGGGCATCACCCCGCCACCCATAATCATGGCGGCGATAATAATGCCCACGGCAACGACAAAACCTATGAGTGTAGCTAGATCCAATTTACTTCCCCTTTAGAAATAAGCCATAAATCGCGGCTAGTCCCACAACTGGAGCTTATCGACCAGTCATCCAATCTACGCTTGCGCCACTATATATCAACTAAAGCGCATGCTCTCTACACTGGGTGCTTAAGCGAGTGTTAGTTCACAGGACACCCAGGCCAGACCGGGAAAACGCTCGTTATTCCACCGTAAACACCAGGTGAACGATCAACTCTTAAGAATGGGCTGCACCAAAACCCAAGGCCTGACCACCACCGACCACATCAGCGCATTGGCCTCGTACCATTCCAGTGCCAGGGCATCGCTAATTTGACCGAGCTCACCACTGGCCTGCCAGGCTTCAACCTGTGTTTTATTATTGCTCGACATCTCGGCGGCAACCTCGACCAAATCCAGTGCTGGCGCCACATAAATGGCCGTGCCATTAGCGAAAAAACGCTGCAGCTCGCGCCAGGGTATTTTTGCCGTTTCGCCTTCTAGCTTGGCACGCAGTAACAGCTCTGGATCGGTCGTGGTCATTTTTCTACTCTTGGATGTTAGGGAGCCTCAGAACAGATTTTAGCCAGACGCAATTTTTCACTGCGCGGCAATTTTTTGATGGCCGCTTCACGCCGACTGGCGCTGGCGCGATCGTGCCCCGCCTCGCGAAACACCACTTGCTCGGGCCGACGCCCGGCATGAAAATACTTTGCCCCGGCGCCACTTTGATGCTGGCGAAAACGCCGCTCAACATCCGTGCTAATGCCGGTGTACAGCGAACGATCGCTGGCCCGAATCATATACACACTCCAGTCAGCGGTCATTTTCAGACAATCTTCACGCTGGCCTGTTTAAGCACCCGCTAGTGGCTGTGGCTACCATCGGCACCGTGGGAATGACCGTGGGACAACTCGTCTTTAGTCGCCTCACGCACGGTTTTAATCGTAATATCAAACGTTAAGTCGAGCCCGGCAAAGGGATGGTTGGTATCGACATCGACCGAGAACTTACCGACCTTAACCACCGTCACCTGACGCGGCCCTTCCTTGCCCTGCACCACCACAATGGTGCCGGGCTCGGGACGCTTTTTCGCACGCAGATGCTTCAATGGCACACGCTGTACACTGTCGGGGTGGTTGGGGCCGTAGGGCTGTTTCAAGTCAACGGACAGATGGTCACCCACTTCCTTGCCCTCAAGTTCTTTCTCAAGCGCCGGTAACATGCCACCGTGACCGTGCAAGTAAACGGTGGCTTCACCGCCGTCGGAATTCTCGAGTACTTTGCCTTCACCATCTTTCAGGCTGTATTCAAACTCGACGACCGCATTTTTACTAATTTTCATATTCACAATTCCACTTAATGTGAGCCTAAAAGGCCGCTAATAATTTCAAGCGCGCAGTATCTTGATTAAGTAGCCACTTGGCAAGCCGCGACAAAGTTCAGGCTTTCACCGCACTGGCGGCAATTATAGTTCACCTCGCCACGGGTCAGCTTGTTGTGACGCCGGGACGAAAGGCGATGACTCTGACAGACACAGCGATAATCAAAATAGCGCTGACGGCGAGTCGGGATACCGCTCAAATCATAATCGGCAGTACGACTGTCGTCGGCATTAAACACGCTCATAATCTGACGCCATTCATCGCCGTGGGGGCGGATTTTCGCCAAACCGTAGAGACAATCACTGACATAGTGAGCCACTTCGTGGGGCACGGTAGTCGCCAGATTGTCGCTAAAATACTTGGCGAAAATATGCGGGTTGTAACGAATCACCCGCTCATTGCCTCTGACCCGATACATGCCGCTACAGCGCCCACGCAAATCGAAAAGCACGGGGATGAGCGGAAATGGCCGACCGTACTCCCGCTCAGCCAATGCCAGCGCTGCCTGTGTTTTATCCAGCACCTGAGCTTGCTGCTGGGCATTAATCGGCTCGATGAGCTGCGCAGTCGTCACTGTCATTTCACTATCAAGCCAGCCTGTTAAAAAAGCGCATTAAGACAGCTTGCGCACTTTAAAACTGCGGCCTTTAATTTTGCCCTCGCGCAAACTCTTATAGGCAATACCCGAGGACTTGCGCGCCACCGCCACATAGGCACGGAAATCAAAAATATCAATTTTGCCGATATCCTTCCCGGGCAGCCCGCCGTCACCGGTGAGTGCGCCGAGAATATCGCCGGGGCGCAGCCGCTCTTTGCGCCCGCCATCGATGCACAAAGTGACCATCGGTGCCGGAGCGGGGTTATCCATTACAGCCGCAGGTGCGGGTGTCTTTTCCAGGCGCGGCGAA
>CAYWXW010000029.1:7587-30213 GCA_964462265.1 uncultured Porticoccaceae bacterium
TAAAAATTAATCTCTTTGCCCTCTTCACCCGCACGGCCAGTGCGGCCAATGCGATGCACGTGCACCTCGGGGTCGCGGGCCAAATCGTAATTAACCACTACTTTGAGGGATTTAACATCCAGCCCCCGAGCGGCAACATCCGTCGCCACCAATACCGGGCAAGAGCCATTAGAAAACTGCACCAGCACCAGATCGCGATCGCGCTGATCCATATCGCCGTGCAGGGCGCGGGCAACAAAGCCCTGGGCATTTAAGGCATCGGCCACGCTCTGACAATCGCGCTTGGTATTGCAAAAAATCACCGTCGAATCCGGGTAGTGCCTGCTGAGCAGGGTCACCAACAGTGCCGGTTTATCCGCCGCTTTCACCTTGTAAAAATGCTGGCTAATAATCTCCTCGCTGTGCACCGATTCAACCCGCACCTGCAGCGGGTCTTGTTGAAACTGCCGACTAATCGCTAGCACGTCATCGGGATAGGTCGCGGAGAACATTAAAGTCTGGCGTCCGAGTGGAATGGTTTCAACGATGCCGGCAATGGCATCGCGAAAGCCCATATCCAGCATACGGTCGGCTTCATCGAGCACCAGAGTATGCACATCGTTCAATTTTAGTGAGCCCTTGCGCAAATGCTCGGCGATGCGCCCCGGCGTGCCGACCACAATGTGGGCACCATGCTCCAGCGAACCGATCTGGGGGCCAAGGGGCTTGCCGCCGCACAATGTTAGAATCTTGATATTCTGCGTGAAGCGCGCCAGGCGACGTAGCTCTTTGCTGACCTGGTCGGCGAGCTCACGGGTGGGGCACAGCACCAGCACCTGCACGCGGTATCTATTCAGCTGTAACTTTGCCAGCAAACTAATACCGAAGGCCGCCGTCTTGCCGCTGCCAGTTTTCGCCTGCGCCAGCATATCCCGGCCAGCGAGCATGGCGGGCAAACTGTTGGCCTGCACCTGGGTCATCTGTTCGTAACCCAATGTCGAGAGATTATCGTGCATGCCGTCGGGGAGTTGCAGGGAGGAAAATGCCAGTTGCTTGCTTATAGCCATTAATTACTCGTAAAAGCTGCTTGTCAGAAAGGGGCGCATTTTATCAGAGCCAGTCGACTAACCCACGATCATTGCCTTTTTAAATCCACTTAATTGTTACAATAGCGGACTATGAAATACGACTTACACAGCCACACCACCGCTTCCGACGGCGAGCTTAGCCCCAATGCATTAATCGCTCGTGCCCACGATGGCGATGTTGACGTGCTGGCCATCACCGACCACGACACACTCGCGGCCTACCGGGAAATCGACCGCTCTGCGCTAGGGGCTTTAACGCTAATACCCGGCACCGAGCTCTCCAGCCAGTGGCAAAAAAACAATGTGCATATCGTCGGCCTCAATGTGCCCCTCGAATGCAGCGCCTTTGCCGGCGCCATCGCCAGCCAGCAACGCTCGCGCATTGAGCGGGCCAGTATTATCGCCGACAAGCTGGCCAAAAAAGGCCTCACCGACATACTCCCCGGCGTGCTTGAAAAGGCCGGCAAGGGCTCCATCGGCCGCCCCCACTTCGCCCAACAGCTACTGGAAATCGGCGCGGTAAAAAGCCTCGAAGAAGCCTTCAAGAAATATCTCGGCACCGGAAAAATCGGCGATGTTAAACAAGTTTGGCCACAGTTGGATGAAGTCGTCGGCTGGATCCGCGATGTCGGTGGTACCGCCGTGCTCGCCCACCCCGACAAATACCGCCTCACCCGCAGCAAGCTGCATCGCTTAACGGATGACTTTATAAGCGCTGGTGGTGAAGCCATCGAAGTGGTCTCCGGCAAGCAGGACAAAGTCAGAACGAGGGAGCTGGCAAAACTGTGTATCGAGAAAAACCTGCTGGCATCCTGCGGCTCCGATTTCCATCAGCCCGGTAAATTTTGGGCCGAACTCGGTCAGCACTCACCTCTGCCAGAAGAATGCACCCCGGTGTGGGATCGCTGGTAAACGCATTAATACCTGCATTCTGTTTTAGCCCTGCTGTTTTGACAAAGCGCCATCCAGTTTTCAATGGCTGAACTGAGATACTTTTGGCGGTGCAGAATAAAATAAAAATGGCGGCGTAAATTTCTTTGCGGCACTTTAAGTGGAATCAAACTACCGCGTCCAAAGGCCTCGCTGAGAGCGACGCGAGATAAACAACTAATACCCAAATCCGCTTCCACGGCACGTTTAATGGCCTCGGTATGCTCCAGCTCTAAACCCACATCGATTTGACTCAGCAAACCCGCCATGGCGCGGTCAAAGGTTTGCCGTGTGCCGGAGCCGCTTTCTCGCAGTATCCACCGTGCACCCAGCAGGTCTTTTTCGCTGAGCTTTTTTCGCCTTGCCAGAGGATGAGTGGGCGAGCAGAAGACCACCAACTCGTCTTCCAGCCAGGGGATAACTTCTAACTCTGAACTCTGCAGCTCGCCTTCGATGAGGCCAATATCCAGCTCAAAATTGCGCACCTGCTCGCTAATGCTCGCCGTATTGGCAACGTGCAGCTGCACCTGGGCACCGGCATGTTGCTTCATATATTGCGCCATAATGCCGACTGCCAGGTAGTTGCCGATGGTCAGCGTGGCACCCACCCGCAGCGCGGGAACGGTGTTTTCTTGCTGCAGGTGTTGTTCAAAGGCCTGAGCCTGTTCAAACAGCGCCTGAGCTTGGGGACGCAGCGCGCGACCGAGTTCATTGAGCAGCAGTTTTTTACCGTTGCGATCAAAAAGCTGGATATCGTAATGCCTCTCGAAGTCAGAGAGCGCACTACTGACGGCGGATTGGGACATCGCCAGATCCAGCGCTGCCTTACTGATATTTTCGTAATGGGCGACTTTGAGAAAAACCTGGAGCTGCTTCAAGCTGTAACGCATATCGGATTTACCGAATATCTATATCATTAATACCCATTTTGCCGATATAAGAAGCCCTTGTATAGTCCCTCCCATACTTTTCAAAGCGCAAGTCAGGGAGCCATTCATGTCAGGTTTTATCGAAGCACAAGTCACTAGCGTACGGCACTGGAACGACACCCTGTTCAGTTTTAGAACCAACAGAGAGACCTCGTTTCGCTTTAAAAATGGCCACTTTATTATGATGGGTCTGCCCCAGGAGGAGAAACCCCTGATGCGCGCCTACAGTATTGCCAGCGCCAATTACGAGGATGAGCTGGAATTTTTCAGCATCAAAGTACCCGATGGCGCGCTGACCTCGCAATTAAAAAACGTGGTGGTGGGTGACACCATTCTGCTCAGTAAAAAACCCACCGGCACTTTGTTACAGGACAATTTATTACCGGGTAAAAACCTGTATTTATTAAGCACGGGGACAGGTCTCGCGCCCTTTATGAGCATAATTAAAGACCCGGAAATTTACGAAAATTTTGACAAAGTAATCCTCACTCACGGCGTGCGCCACGTTTCCGAACTGGCTTACAGCGAGAGAATTATCGACGAACTACCCAATGACGAGTTTCTCGGTGAAGCGATTACCAATAAGCTGATTTACTACCCCACCGTGACGCGGGAAGCTTTCTCAAACCAGGGGCGACTCACCGATTTAATGACCAGCGGCAAACTGTTTAACGATATCGGCCTACCCTCTTTTAATATGGAAACAGACCGCTTTATGATTTGTGGCAGCCCGGCCATGCTCAAAGATTGCTGCACCATGCTGGACGAAAGAGGCTTTAAAGAATCACGTCAGGGAGAAGTCGGCCAGTATGTGATTGAGCGCGCCTTTGTAGAAAGTTAGGGAACCGAGCCTGCCGACCGCTCACTCTTCAGGCTCCAATAATTGCCCAGTAACATTAGCGCAGCCCCGAGCAGCAAGAAGCCATCAAGCGTTTCGTTATAGAAGAAAAAGCCGATTAACATAATGAGTGGCAAGCGCAGGAAGTCCATGGGAATGACCACCATTGCGTCAGCGTAGCTCAGCGCTTTAGACACGCCGTAGTGGGCCGACATGGCTGTTACACCTATTAGCAAAAGCCAAAGCCACACACTGCCAGAGGGCATACGCCAGTTATCCAACGACAACACCAGGCCTATGGGTAGCTGGATAAGGCACATATAAAAAATAACGGCCAGGGGTGTATCTTGTTGAACAATTGAGCGCGTCAGGGTGTGGGACAAACCAAAGGCCATAGCACTCACCAGCACGGCAAGTGCCGCCGGATGGATAGCAAGTGTTGTCGGGCGAAGAATAATCATCACGCCAATCAGGCCCAGTGCGATAGATATCACTCGCACTTTGGTCATCGCCTCATTGAGTAATATTGTCGCGGCAATGGCCGTCCAGATGGGTACGGTAAATTCCAGGGCAAACACTTCGGCCAGAGGAATAAACCCAAGACCATAAATCCAGCCATATTGGCCGACAAAGTGAGCGAAATTTCTTGTCAGGTGCTTTTTAAAACACCGCGTTTTTAGATTGCCAGCACCTCTAACAAAAGCAACAGACAGAATGAGCAGCAAGCCAATGACACTGCGAAAAAAAAGTATTTGCGCGGTACCAAGACTCGGCGACAGCTCTTTGGCAGCAACGGCCATTAATGAGAAAGATGACAGCGCGACAAGCATCCACAGTGCGGCTTTCAGGATTGGCTCGCTGAGAATTGGCTCTATCGCGCCCCTCAACGCCTCACCTTTAAGCGCGGCTCTTAAATGCCGGCAATTAAACCACCACGATCAAACGCAGTGCATCGAGCTTTAATTGCGCGTTAGAAATATAGTTTTGCGACAGTTCCATCGACTCGCGAAGGTAGTCAATTTCCTCATTGCGAATACTCGAGTTCACGGCAGCCAATGCCTGCAAACGTTCGAGTTCACCGTTCTGCCCCTCGGCCATACGCCGCTGAGCCTCGGCAATTAAGCCCGCCTGCTGAGCCTGGGCAATCGTTTCAGCGTGACCCACTAAACTATCAACCTGAGTGCGCACATGCTTCACCATATCCACTGCGGTGCGCCGTTTAACGCGCTGGCAGAGTTTGGCAAAGTGGGCCTCGGTCAGTATTTGGCTAAAGTCTTTACCGCTTTCATCGACCACCACCCGCACCACCGACTGGGGAATGTAGCGCCCCATCTGCATCACTTTGGGTGCCGGGCAATAGACGCTGAACATGCCTTCAAATAAAAGTGTGCCGGGCTTTAAAGGCGGTAATTTTAAGGTGCAAACGGTGGTGCTACCGAAATCGCCGTTGGCAATTTGCTCCATCGCGGCGACGACCAGGGGGTGCTCCCAGGTAAAGAAGCGCATGTCTTCACGACTCAGGGCACGACGGCGCGAATAGGTTGCAGTGAGGCCATCTTCGGGCAGGCCCGGCAGGTTTTGGCCGAGCATGTGGTCGCTCGGCATAACAATAATGCTCTCGGCGCTGTGATGGCTCTGCTCGATACCAAACTCATCGAAGACTTTGCTCAAATAATCTTCCAGCTCACCGCTCTGCTCGGCGTCGAGCATGGCGTCGATCACATCATTGGCGACCTCGGTGTTGCAGGAGTTCATCTCCAGCAAGCGGTCGCGGCCCTTTTGCATCGTCTCCAGTGCGGTCTCTGTTAGCTGGTGAGTTTCCTCCACCAAACTGGCGAGCGCAGGGGCATCACTCGGGGTACGCAGACAGTGGTGTAATTGCTCGGCCACTTGCTGATAAACATTCAGGCCCACCGGGCAAACGCGCTGGAAGGCACCCAGGCCTTCGCTGTACCAATGCAGCATGACTTCCTGCGCACTGCCCTCGTGATAGGGCACGTGAATGTTCACGTCCTGGCGCTGACCGATGCGGTCGAGGCGACCAATACGCTGCTCCAGTAAATCGGGATTAAGCGGCAGATCGAATAACACCAGGTGGCTGGCGAATTGGAAGTTGCGGCCCTCACTGCCAATTTCAGAGCAAATCAGCGTTTGCGCGCTGTCCTGCTCGTCGGCAAAGTAAGCTGCCGCACGGTCGCGGGCGATCAGGCTCATGCCTTCGTGGAAGACACCGGAGCGCACGCCTTCGCGCAAACGCAAATATTCTTCCAGCTCTTGTGCCGTGACTGACTGGGCACAAATCACTAGCACCTTTTCCTGACGGTGCTCAGCCAGCCAGTCAACCAGCCACTCGACACGGGGGTCGAGTGTTAGCCAATCCTCGCCGAGAGCATTTTCGGGCTGTAGATAGCTGCGCAAATCGTCCTCGCTTTGCTCAGCGTCATCACCCACAGCGGAGGAGCTAATGGGGTTGGGCAGTGCGTAGCCCTGTAAATAACGCTGGGGGAAACCTTCAACGGCTTCGCGGGTATTGCGAAACAGCACGCGTCCGGTGCCGTGGCGGTCGAGCAAGTCCTGCACCAGACCGTCGAGTAATGCACTCAGTGCCTCTTCATCGTCACCTTGCAGGGCCAGCTGCAAATCATCGGCGGCGCTAGTGCCCAGATAAGCACTAACCTGCGCGATAACCTCGGCATCAAGAGTCAGAGCATCACCACCTTGCAGCGATTGCACCAGTTCGCTCACTGCCTGATAGCGGCTCTCTTCTTCGACAAAGCTTGGCAGGTCGTAGTAGCGGTCGGGGTCGAGCAAGCGCAGGCGCGCAAAGTGGCCCGCCACGCCCAGTTGTTCCGGTGTTGCGGTTAACAATAAGAGACTGGGAATGCGCGCAGCCAGGGCTTCAATACATTGATAGGCGGGGCTGGCTTGCTCTTCATTCCAGGCCAAATGGTGGGCTTCGTCAACGATCAACATATCCCAACCCGCTGCCAAAGCCTGACGGTGGCGGCGTGGATTATCGCTTAAAAAAGAGGTACTACACAGCACCAGCTGGGCCGTTTCAAAGGGGTTGATGTCGCCACTCGGTGTCAGGCTTTGCTCATCATCGAGGTCATCGTCCAGTTCATCGGCAAAGCCATCATCGACCTCTTCCTCTGTTTGCTCCAGCGCTTCGCAGCGCGCGTGATCGAGAATGGTGAAGTGCAGGTTAAAACGCCGCAGCATTTCGACCAACCACTGGTGTACCAGGCTATCGGGCACGGTGATCAAGACACGGCTGGCGCGGCCGGTGTAAAGCTGCTGATGCAGAATCAAACCGGCTTCAATGGTTTTACCCAGGCCCACTTCATCGGCGAGCAAGACGCGGGGCGCATGGCGTGCACCGACACGGCTAGCGATATAAAGCTGGTGGGGCAGTAACTGCACGCGCCCACCGAGCAAGCCGCAGGCCGGAGACTGTTGGTGTTGGTGCAAAAATTTCAGGGTTTGCTGGCGCAGTTCAAAGCGCGCAACCTTGTCGACCTGGCCGGCAAACAAGCGATCTTGCGGCTTGGAGAAATGCACAAAGCTGTCGAGATCCATCTCGTGCAGCACCACCTCCTGGCCCTCGGCATTTTCGCAGAGATAAATAACGCAGCCATTGCCCTCCTGCCGGTCAACAATCTTTAGCTCGACGCCTTCACAGTCCTTCACCTTGTCGTCGACGGGGTAAATCACCCGACCCAGCGGGGCGTTATCGGTGGCATAAACACGGCGCTCAGCCGCCGAGGGGAAGCTGAGTTCCACCCGGCGACTGGCGACTTCGATAACAATGCCGAGGCCTAACTCAGCTTCGGTATGACTAATCCAACGTTGGCCTGAAACAAAATCGGTTGGGGGTTCGGATCTACGGGACAAGGGCGGCCTCTTTGTTGACGGTGAAACATTGACGGAGAAAATGGCAAAAAACGGGGTAACGCGATTTGTTGTAAACGGCGCGCATTGTAGTGCTTACAGCTGCCGGGGACAAAAAATATGTATGATTCTAATCATCTTAGCCGCAATCAATAAAACCGCGAGGGGCAACTATTAATGGCACGACTCGGTCTGCTTGAAACCGACACACTCTACGAGTGCTTAATCGACGATTACGGCTCCTACGGGCAAATGTTCGCCGCATTTTTTGATGCCCTCGGTGGCCAGCTCAGCTATCGCCACTATCAGGTACAGGATGGCGAGCTACCCCAACACCCCGATGAGTGCGATGCCTACTTAATCACCGGCTCAAAAGCTGGCGTCTATGACCCACTACCCTGGATTAGCCCCCTGCAAAACTGGATCGTCGACTTTCACCGCCAGCGCGCCCGTATTATCGGTATCTGTTTTGGCCACCAGATAATTGCCCACAGTCTCGGTGGTGTTGCCGCGAAAAGTGATAAGGGCTGGGGACTTGGCGTGCTCAGTTGTGAGCAAAGCCTGAGCGGGGACACCTCAACATTGCGCTTGATTCACAGCCATCAAGATCAGGTGATCACCTTACCGCCCGAGGCGACCCGCTTGGCGGGCTGTGATTTTTGCCCCAATGCGGCACTGGCCATCGACAATAGCGTGCTGACATTTCAGGGCCATCCGGAGTTCACCCCCGCTTATTTGCGGCGTTTACTCGTACAACGTAAAGGAAGGATTGACAGCGTAATTGCCGAACGGGCGATAGCCTCACTGGCCACAGCCACCGACCACGAACGGGTCGGGCGCTATTTGCTGGATTTTATCTATCGAAAATAGAGGGGCAAAACGTCGCTAGCGAATAAATTTGCGCGCATACCAGCAGCTGGCGCGCACATCGTAGCCCTCGCTTTTGGCCCAGGACAGGCCGGTGCGCACCAGTACCTCGGCAATGCCACGGCCACGCAGGGCGTCTGGCACATAGGTATGGCTAAAATCGACACTGTTGCCGACCAGTCGATAATCGACCACTGACTTATGGCCATCTGTTACCAACAGGAAGCGTTGCTCCTCTGGTTGGTGAACGATGGCGCTCTCTTGCTCGCTCACTGTTCTCTGCCCGATCTCATGTTATTGACCATACATTCTACGCTATCGCGCCATCGCGTAAAACTCTTCATTGGGGCGCATGCTGGTCAGGTTGGCCATGCGATTGGATAAACAGAAAAACGCGCTGATGGCACCGATGTCCCAAATGTCCTCATCGTCAAAACCGTGGCCGCGTAGTCGCTCAAAGTCCTCGTCACCAACAGTCGCCGAGGCCTGACTGACTTGCACGGCAAAATCGAGCATTGCCCGCTGCCGTGGCGTGATATCAGCCTTGCGATAGTTGATCGCCAACTGATCTGCCAACAAAGAGTTTTTCGCCACAATACGCAGTATCGCGCCGTGGGCAACCACGCAATAGTGGCACTCGTTACCCGCACTCACCGTGACCACTACCATCTCTTTCTCGGCCTTGCTGAGATTACCTTTGCGCAGCATTAACGCGTCGTGCATGGCAAAAAAGGCCCGGCACTCGTCCGGCCGGTGGGCCAGGGCTAAAAACACATTGGGAATAAAACCGGTTTTTTCCTGCACCTCCAAAATTAGCGTGCGCAGATCATCGGGCAATGCATTGAGCTCCGGTACTGGAAACCGACTAATTGTTTTTGCTTTATTGTCCATGCATCACCCCCTTTACAGGCCATTTGACCAGCGCCAGTTTATGACTATGGGAGTCCAATCACAAACAATTATCAACTCCAACAGATACACCAAAACGTCACAGAGTTGTCATAAAACTTCTCAACAATACCCTTCTCTTACCGCTACTTAGCGAAACTGCACACCCCAATGGCAGCGGCAAACCCGTTGGATCCATTGAAAAACAAGCCAGCTACCAGAGACCAGCAATGACTATGCCTTACCTGTCAACATCTATCCGCCTGCGTATTTTCTTCGGCTTTACAACGGTCATTGTAATTCTGGCAGTAGCCAACCTGGTCACCACAAGTGGCCTGCGAGGGCTCGACAAAAACACCCAAAAAATAGTCGAAATCACCCATTTTGTCAGTCAGGCCAACCATTTCACCAACGCAATAAAACAACAGGCTGGGGCTCTACAATCATTCGCCTATTCAGGGCTGAGCTCCGACCAGGCCAGGGTTGAAACCTTCCGTCAGGAAACATTGAAGCATAAAGAAGCCCTGATAAACCGCCTCTCACTGACTCAATCCAGTGACACCATAGAGCAAATTGAAGCTGCTAGCGCGGGCTTTAATACCGTGTTTAACAGCATTGAAAATCGCCTGGGCAATACCTCGTCGGCAATTAATGTCGGGCTTAACGGTCTGCTCGGCATGGATAAATCCAGTACCAATATGGCCAACTTTCTACTAGCACGCGGAGAGCCCGGCGCAGTACTTACACAACAAATCTCCCCCGCTGTCGGGCAGTTTGTACAAACTGCGACGACGTATTTTGCCTCGGGTATAGTCGCCGATTTCGATGCCGCTACCCGGGCAGGCGACGCCCTCAGCGAGCTTATAGTCCAGGCAAAAAGCATATCCAAAGACCTGTCCAGACGGGAAAAGTCAGCCCTGCGCTTTTTTAACCGAGACCTCGACGTGATTCGACAGAGCATCAACCAGCATCGCGCCACCTCCACAGCGCTGAACCAGGCCATCGAACAACTACGCACGGCGACAGACGAGGTGGTCGACGTTACCGCGCAAGTGAATAAGCAGTTCGAAGAGAACCAAAGCCAGGCCCTGCAAGAAATGGCCGATCGCGTCGCCTCCTCCATCGACAACGGCATTATCGCTCTGCTTGCCGGTGGCGCGATTGCCCTGGTCATCGCGGGCCTTATCGGCACCTCCATTGCCAGGCCTATAGGCCGTATGAGCTCTGCAATGCGCCAATTGGCCGAGGGCGACAAGGATATCGACATCCCCTACCAGACCCAAAAGGATGAGCTGGGCACGCTGGCCAGGGCGGCCAGTATTTTCAAGGAAAAGTCCCTGCAACTGGAGCGCATCGCGGCTGAAAAAATGCAGGCAGAACTCGACAAAACCGAGGCCCAGCGGATTCAAAAGCTGGCCCACGACGATCTCATTGCCGAGCAGCAAGAGCGAGAACGCGCCAGTGAAGAAGCTCGCCAACTGGCCCGATTAAAACAGCGCAAGACTCTGGCCGATGGCTTTGAGCAGCGAGTGATAGGCATTGTCGATGCCGTTAGTCGCTCATCGAGTCAAATCGTAGAGGCGTCCAGCGCCTTCACCGCAAACACCTCGCAAACCACACAGCATGTAGACAACAGCCACGCGGCCAGCGATGAGTCCTCCCACAGTATCAGCCAGGTACTAGAGGCCTCCGAAGAGCTATCCCTGTCCTGCCGGGAGGTTGTCAAAGAGCTGGAAAAGAACGCCCAGGTGGCCATTAACGCGGTTGACATCGGTGCCCAAACCACCAATACCGTTACAGAGCTCACCGACGCAGCGATACAAATCGGCGAAGTCATGAGCATCATCGTAGACATCGCCGAGCAGACCAATCTGCTGGCCCTCAATGCGACCATTGAAGCGGCCCGAGCCGGGGATGCCGGCAAGGGCTTTGCCGTCGTTGCCCAAGAGGTGAAAAACCTCTCGGCCCAATCAACCAGCGCAACCCAGGATATCGCTAAATATGTCGATAAAATCCAGCAAGTAAGCGCCGACACCGAAAACGCCATCGGCAATATCACCGGTATTATTTCTCAGATGGATGCTGTTACACACTCCGTGGTGAACACTATGCAGCAACAGTTTCACGCCACTACAGAGATCACCGAAAAAGTGCAGCAGGTTACCCGGGGGATTAACACGGTGGTGCGGAGCATTGACGTGGTTGGTGATGCCGCCGAGGCGAGTAAGACCATGTCCGAGAACCTGCTCACCAATGCGCAAGCGCTAACCTTAGAGGCAGAGACGCTGGATAAAGAGGCCCGCCGCTTCCTCGACGATATCCGCAACGACGCCACCGTACAGACCATTGACACCAGAACCCAACAGACTCACCAAAGTCAACAAGCGTATAAACGCAGTGTTTAACGTAGGCTTTTGGTAGTAAAGAAGGGACTAAGGGAAGAGGTGCCCGCGCGCTGACAGGCCACCATCAATCGTCACCACGGTGCCGGAAATATAGGCCGCACGATCGGAGACGAGAAAGGCACAGAGATCTGCCACTTCCCCCGGCTCGGCGAGACGGCCAAAGGGCATTGTCGCGGTGAGCTGTCGCCAGTCATCGGGGTCGAGGCCTTTATTCGTCGCATTTTGACGCATTAGACTGACCAACCTTTCCGTCGCCGTCATCCCCGGATTAATGCCCAGCACGCGGATATTATCGGCCGGACTACCGCCACCCATGGCGCGGGTAAAAGCCGCCAAACCGGCATTGCCCGTGGTGCCGGCAATGTAATTAAATTCGGTAACTTCGCCACCGGCAATGCCGATGACATTAAGCACCACGCCATGGCCCCTCGCCTTCATGGCCTGATACATTTCTCGTGCTAAATTCACAAAACCGTAGACTTTCAAGTCCCAACCGCCGCGCCAGGTAGCTTCGTCAATATCGCTAATGGAGCCAGCGGCTATCGCCCCGGCATTGTTCACCAGAATATCGACATCGGCACAGGCTGCGACCAGGGCAACGGCGTTGTCGCTATTGCTTAAATCCATGGGGTGGACCGTCACAGGCACTTCGTATTTAGCCCGCAGTTCGGCGGCTACGCTTTCAAGATCTTCGGCGTTGCGAGCGGCGAGGTGTAGGTGACAACCCTCTTGCGCCAAACGTAGGGCGATGGCCTGCCCGATGCCTTTTGAGCCTCCGGTAATTAATGCGGTTTTCCCCTGTAAATGTAAATCCATAAGGCGACTCTTAAAATTGTTATTTTTATGACTTGAACTCAGGCTGCCTCAGGCGAGACAATTTCAATCACTCACAACGCTAGAGGTGGCGGCTGCTAGCCCACGCGGTGTAACCACCATCAAGACTGTAGACATTAGAAAAGCCCTGCTCCACCAGGTAGTTTGCCGCGCCCTGGCTGGAGTGGCCGTGATAACACACCACGACCACGGTACTACTTTTCTCAGTATCATTGACAATACGGCTAACGCTACGATCATCTAAACGCTGCGCGCCATCAATATGGCCAGCCTGATACGAAGCTTCATCGCGGGTGTCGAGTAAAACCACGGCTTGCTCGTCGAGCATGGTTTTTAATTCCTCAACCGATAAGTGTTGAAATGTCATGGCTGCCTCTCTTTTTTGTTAGTACGCATTTGCGAGTACAATTTATTTTGTCAGCACTGCTTTAACCTACGTCACCAGAGCAATATGGCGTTTGTATCATTAACCTTTTGAACATTAACCTTTATGCCATCAACCATAAGTGCAAAGGTAGGCCGTGGCCACCGCCACCTGCAGCTGAAAACGCTTGTCGGCGGCGACTTCAAATGAATCACCGGCCGCAAAAACCTGCCACTCATCCTGGCCCGGCAACTTCACGGTCAGCGCGCCGCTGACCACGCTCATCACTTCTCGCTCACTGGTGGCAAATTCGTAATCGCCCGGTGCCATAACACCCACCGTTGCGGGCAGGGTCTCTGTCGCGAAGCCGATGGATTTAACCTTGCCATCAAAATATTCGTTAACGTCTAACATCTTCTACCTATTCCTAATAGCTGCGTGGCTAAGAGTGGTCGTTTATAAGTGATCAGTTTGGTCGAAAAATTTAATTTCTGCATTCACCGTGCAGATTTCCGTCACCGAGGTGTTGCTAATCTGATAGTTCACCCACTTGGAGCGGTCTTGATCGATCCAGTGCGACAGGGCAAAAGCAATGGCCAGGCCGTGGGCAACCACCACCAGATTTTCACCCGGATGCTTGGCTAAAAAGCCGTCGACCGCACCGACAAAGCGCTCGGTCACTTCGGCCCGCGTCTCGCCACCGGGCGGACGGTGATGTTCATCGTTGATCACTTTTTTAATAAAGCCGTGCTCACCCTTAAGCTCATCAAAGCTTTTACCTTCAAAGTCACCGGCACCAAATTCCATGAGGCGAGGGTCAAACCTCACATCGTGGTCACCGGCGCGGGCAATTTGCTCGGCAGTGTATTTCGCCCGCTGCAGGGGGCTGGAATAAATGGCATGAATGTCCGGCAGGTAATTATGAAAATAATCACCCAGTCGATTGGCCTGCTCCAGACCCAGATCAGTCAGCGCAGTATCGGTGTGGCCATGCCACACCTGGTCGACATTGGCGGCGGTCTGACCGTGGCGAACCAGTAACAAGCGGCCCTTTGGCTGCATCACTTACCTCATTTTTTAGTGTTACGACAAGACCGGCAATACTAACAAATTTCAGCCGGGCTGATAACGTCGAACCAAGCTCAAAAAACATTGCTTTTAATGCGGGTTTTTAAGCCTCAAGTACAGATAGCCTAATGCCAGCAGTGTCGAGCCGCTCGGCCTCGGCCATCAACTCAGAAAGGGTGAGGGGATAGTCATCAAAACTTTCGTGTTTTAATTTCAGGCTCAAAGAGTCTGCTGCCTGAACCTTCAACGCAACCTCCGGTGGCTGCGAATCGCCTCGCCCTCGATTTAATAACACCGCTAAGCGCAGCAACACACAAAGGCGCAGCAGGGAGGATTTATCCTTTGCTGAGAAGTCATTGAGCAATTGCAGGCGCAAGCGACGCCGGTGGCCACGCACAAGAAAAGCCAGGCCGTGCTGCTCCTGTCGGGTAAAGCCCGGCATATCAGCGCCATTGAGAATGTATTCGCCGTGCTTGTGAAACTGTACGTGTGAAATCGACAAGCCGAGCTCATGCAGTTCACTAGCCCAGTGCAGGCGAGTCCAATCCGCTGGCGACAATGCCCAGTCATTCGCGACTTGCCCGAAGAGCTGCTTTGCACAAGTGCTGACACGCTCTGCCTGGGCGACATCGACATTAAAGCGGCCCTGCATGGATTGCACCGAGCGCAGGCAAACGTCTTCGTGGTCGGAGCGGCCGACGAGATCATAGAGGGCGCCCTCTCTGAGAGCACCACTGGAGAAGTGCATTTCATCAATCTTTAGCACTTCAAAAATAGCGGTCAAAATGGCGAGGCCGGCGATAAAATTATCGCGCCGAGCACGACTCAGCCACTCGACATCTATCTCGCGAGTATTGGAATATTCGAGAATTTTTGTTATCAAGCGCTTTAAGGCTGGCCTGGTGATCGCATCTTGACCACAGTACTGTTGGCAGGCCTGAGCTATTGCTCGCACCGAACCCGACGAGCCATAGCACCTTGTCCAACCTTTTTTTCGGTAGCGTTTACTTACTCTCATGAGTTCGTTAGAGGCGTGATTGAATGCTTGCTGGAAATGTTGCTTCGACAGCTCCCCCCCCGGGAAGAAGCGATCCATAAAGGCAACACAACCCATGGCCAGGCTTTCCATTAGCTGAGCCTGAAATTGATCACCAATAATAAACTCGGTACTACCACCACCGATATCCACTACCAGGCGGCGATTGGGGTCTGAAGGCAACGAGTGGGCAACGCCGAGATAGATAAGCCGCGCCTCTTCGACACCGGAAATTACCTCAATGGGATAGCCCAGGGCCGCCTCTGCCTGGTGGAGAAACTCCCGGCTATTAGTGGCAATGCGCAGGGCATTGGTGGCAAAAGCGACAACACCCTCGCCCGGCAAACCCTCAAGCCGCTGTCCAAATTGTTTTAAACAAGCCAGGCCACGCTGCTGAGCGGCTTTACTCAAACAGCCGGTCTCGTTTAAGCCCTCACCCAAACGCACGCCTTCGCGGAAAGTTTGCAAAGTGCGAATTTCGCCATGCTCTATTCGGGCAACCACTAGATGAAAGCTGTTGGAACCCATATCCAGAACGGCAATAGAGCCCTCTGTATTAGCCAGTACTGTTGTCACCACTTTACCTTAAGAATAATCAGGAGCGATCTCTCACACCACTATCGTAACAAATTAATCAACTCTCAACTCGCGGCGAAGCAGCTTGTGAATATACTCCTGTGAGCGTATTTTTTTACGATTGCCTCGCGGGTTAATGGTATTTTTTTGCCGCTCATCAATCACCCGCGCCTTCACGCAGTCGCTCCACTGGGTGTCGAGTATCAATTTAATTTTTTTCTGTAATTTTTTGTCATAGACGGGACAGCTAACTTCAACCCGGTGATCCAGGTTTCTAGTCATAAGATCAGCAGATGAAATGTAGTAACGTGGCTTTCCGGAATTTTCAAAGGCAAAGACACGCGGGTGCTCAAGATAGCGATCAACGATGCTAATAGCTTTGATGTTTTCGCTCATACCCTTAACACCGGGTATCAGCGAACACATACCACGCACAATTAACTTAACCTTAACGCCTGCCTGACCAGCCTCATATAGCGCATCAATAACCTCCTTATCAACTAGGTTATTACATTTGATAAAAATCCCTGAAAGCTTGCCTTTTATGGCGCACTTCTTTTCGCTGTCGATCAATTTTAAGAGGCCACTGCGATTACTAATCGGTGAGACCAGCAGGTGTTTAAACTCATGCCGACGATGGGGGAACTGGATGAAATCAAAAACATTTTCAACATCACGACCGACCTCCTGATTATAAGTTAAAAGACTAAAATCAGTGTATAAGCTTGCCGTTTTTTCATTAAAATTACCCGTACCAATATGGCTGTATAAACGTGTAACACCATCCTCAACACGTTTAAATAGTATCAATTTAGAGTGAATTTTAAGGCCCGCAGTACCAAAAATAACATGCACGCCCGCCTCGGTCATTCGCTCGGCCCAGGTAATATTTGCCTCCTCATCAAAGCGGGCTTGCAACTCAACAACAACTGTAACCTCTTTACCATTCTCGACAGCACTAATTAACGAATCGACAACTCTTGAAGAAGATGCAAGCCGATACAGGTTGATTTTAATAACACTCACTGCAGGATCAATCGCTGCTGCTCTTAACCACTTAATAATATAAGAGAAAGAATTATAGGGATAATAAAGCAGGCAATCTTCTTTCTTTACACATTCAAAAATGTTTTTATCTTTATCGAGCGCCGGATAATTAATGGGCGGCAAAGGCTTTAACTCAAGGTAGGGCGCACCTGGGTTTGGAAAGCCCATAAAATCTTTCGAATTATGGTATCTCCCGCCCGGTATCAGACTATCTCTCTTTCTCAAGCCCATCTTCTTGGTTAAAAATTCCAGCAAATCCTCTGTTACCTCCTCATCGTAGACAAAACGTACAGGAGCACCTTTTGATCGCCTTTTCAAACTCGCCGACATTTTCTCCATCAGACTTTCAGAAATACCATCACCCAGTTCAAGCTCTGCATCACGGGTGATTTTTATGGTGTAGGCCTCTATTGTGTCTATCGGCAAGGCACCCATAAAAACATCTTGCAGACAATGTCTAATAACATTATCAAGGGTAATAAAAACTCGCTCACGGCCCTTTGAGCGACTGGGTAATGGGATAAAGCGATCGAGGCGATTGCTCGGTATTTCTAGAACGGCGTAACTCACTTGTTTTTTATTGACTATTTTTACCGCAAAATAAATTGACCCTTCCTTTAAAAAGGGGAATTTATTTTTTTCACTAACCATAATTGGTGAAAGTTCCGGCAGCACCTTGTTTTCAAAGTAGTGTCTGACAAAATCCGATTGTCGGGCAGTAAGCTGCATCTCATTGATAAGGAATATCTTTCGCTTTCTTAGCTCTTTTAAAATCGCCTGGTAGGTTTTATCGTAGGCATCATGCAACTCGCGAACTCTGGACATAATTCTATCCAGTAAATCTATGTATTCTTCTTTTTCGGCCCCACTGGAGAAATCCACTAAACGCTTGACATCAGCCACTCTGACTCGGAAAAATTCATCGAGATTACTGGAGAAAATACCCAGATAGCGCACTCGCTGGATAATTGGGACGGACTCGTCAGCAGCCTCCTGCAAAACCCTCTCGTTAAACAAGAGCCAACTGAGCTCTTTGGGGGTATAGCGCCAATTACCCCCGGTATCACTAACAACGCCCATAGTTTTCACCTCTCGCACTTCCATCGAACAAACCATCAGCTTAGCCTCGCCCGATGACAATGCCATGACGAAAGACAACAAGACACACCTTCTTTTGACAAATTCAGGAAGCAACTTCGACGAGAACATCTGTCGCTGATGGAACTGCACCTTGGCAAGACGGTCTCACAAGCATATCAAGCACGCCAAGTAGTCACGCAAGGCGTAACGCAAAGGTTCAATATTCGCACTTATCTCTTATAATAGCCCCCGTTCCTATAATAGCCACCGTTCCACTGACGACACAGAAGCCTAATAATGAAATTACTGCTAGCCCTGCTCACTGTATTTGCACTCTCCCCCACCCTCTGGGCTTCATGCCTTGATAAAGACTTAAGCGCCGAGCAAAACTTCAAGGCCTGCCAGCTCGCCGCCGAAGGTGGTAAAGCCGATGCCCAAAAACAGCTAGGCAGCCTCTATTTAGCCGGTGAAGGTGTGCAACAAAACTACCAGCAAGCACTGCACTGGTACGAGCAAGCTGCAGCGCAAGGTCACGCGATCGCAGCCTACAACGTCGGCGTACTGCACGACAAAGGCCTGGGGCTTAAAAAGGACTATAAAGAAGCTGGCAAGTGGTATCGCAAATCAGCTGACATGGGCTACTCCTCAGCGCAATACAACCTGGGCATTATGTATGAATACGGGCAAACCGTTGAAGAGGATCACGCTCGAGCCATGGAACTCTACCTAAAAGCTGCGGAGCAAGGTGAGGCTGCCGCGCAGTTTGCCATTGGGCTAATGTATGACAAGGGCACCGGCGTCGACAAAGACCCCACGCAAGCTTATATGTGGTGGCAGATCGCCGGCGAAGGCCATCCCCACGCCATTCACAACCGCGATGCCATTGCCGAAGAAATGACCCCCATGCAAGTCAGCGAAGGCAAACGACTCGCCAAGGCATGGCAAGATGCTCGACCAGGGCTGATACAATTACCCTCACCTGAACTGCAGTAAAGAATCTACTTAGGAGAAACGATCATGGCTTCAGCAAGCGCAAGACACATATTGGTTAGTAGCGAAGAACAATGCCAACAACTAAAAACCGACATCGAAGGCGGCGCTGACTTTGCCGAAATCGCCAAACAACACTCCTCATGCCCCTCCGGCAATAGTGGCGGCGATCTGGGTGAATTTAGTCCCGGCATGATGGTGCCCGAGTTTGACCAGGTAGTCTTCAGCGCCGACGTCAACACCGTGCAAGGCCCAGTGAAAACCCAGTTTGGCTACCACCTGCTGGAAGTCACCGCGCGCAGCGAATAAAGCAAGCAATAATAAAAAAGGTCTGCTATGCCAGCGCAAGCAGGCCTTTTTTATTATTTATGCCAAACAAACCTTACTCGACAAGCTGACCGCGCAGCTTATCAACAACAACGACCCTCATGAATAAAATTGCTATTTTTGTCGACGTGCAAAATATTTACTACACCACCCGCGACGCCTATGGCCGGCAATTTAATTATCGAAAACTGTGGCAAGAAATTAGTGCCCAGGGCGACATCATCTGCGCCACTGCCTATGCGACCCAGCGCGACGACGACCAGCAAGTAAGATTCCACGACGCACTAAAGCACATCGGTTTCACCGTAAAACTCAAACCCTATATTCAACGCGCCGACGGCTCTGCCAAGGGTGACTGGGATGTTGGCATAACTATTGATGTGCTGGAAACTGCGAAGGATGTTGATACGGTTATCTTGCTATCCGGCGATGGTGACTTTGACTTGCTGCTTAAAAAGGTAATAACTAAGTACGAGGTGAGCGCAGAAGTCTACGGCGTGCCCGCGCTAACAGCACGATCATTGATGGATGCGGCGAGTGTTTATAATCCTATTAATGAGTCCTTATTACTGTAAGCACATTTTTTAAAAAACACGAAACTAGACAGCCCCTTAATAACGAAGCTTACTTACGAAAAATAGAATGGGGTAGACTGGAGTAGTCACAAACAACAACAAGAATATAGTTCCTGAGTTTAGGCCATAAGTATTATCAAAAAATAAAAAAAGAAAAGCCACATTGATTACAGATACAAAAAAATATGACCATAAATCACTGAGTCTAGATCCAAGCAATTTTCTGACAGCACTAAATACAGACCCGCTACAAGCAAGCATTAAAGCAATAATCAGCATCACTATCCCCGGACCAAATGCAACCCCCAACAGACCCCAGACTAGTGACAACACAAACCATATCAATACCATATTGAAGTAATACATGGGCGGCTTACGACTTGTCCCCACTGCTACCATTACCTTTATCACCTCGCCCAAAGCTCCGCCGCAATTCAGCAAACTCTTGCAGGCGTGCCTGCACTTTGCCGTTAATGCTATCTGCCGGATAATTGCCGTCATCCCCGAGTTCACCCGCCGGGGTGCCGGTCAGCAGATGGATAGCTTCATCGATATGGCTGATGGGGTAGATATTAAAGTGCCCGGCTTCGATGGCCTCTTTAACGTCGTGGCGCAGCAATAGATTGTCGACATTGTTATGGGGGATTAACACACCCTGCTCACCGCTCAAACCACGGGCATTACAGATGTCGAAAAAGCCTTCAATTTTTTCATTTACGCCACCGATCACCTGCGCCTGACCGCGTTGATTCATAGAGCCCGTAATGGCGAAGCACTGCTTGATCGGCATATTACTGAGCGAGGATAAGAGCACACTCAGTTCGGCCAGCGAGGCACTGTCGCCATCAACACCGCCGTAGTTTTGCTCAAAGGCGAGACTGGCTGTCAGCGATAGCGGCGCCTTTTGCCCGTACCGCGCACCTAAAAAACTGCTCAATATAAATACGCCTTTGGTGTGAGTCGGGCCGCCCATATCCGCTTCACGGGCGATGTCGATCAGCTTGCCGTCACCCAGGCGGGTGGTGGCGGTAATGCGCGAGGGCTGGCCAAAACTGAAATTACCCATTTGCAATACCGAGAGGCCGTTGACCTGACCTACTACTTCACCGTCGGTGGCGATCATTATTTGTTCGCGCAAAATACCTTCGTGCACCTGATCACGCACCCGGTCGACGCGATTAATTTGGGTGTCGATAACCTTGCGCACATCGTCTTCGCTGGCCACTTTTCGCCCGGCTTCGCTAGCCCAATAACTGGCTTCGGCAAGCATGTCGGCGATGCTGCGCATATGGGTGGAGAGTTTCTTCGAGTCGTTGACCAGGCGCATACTTTGCTCGATAACGGCGGCCACGGCACTGCAATCAAAGGGCAGCAGGTCTTTGTCGCCAACCATGGTGGCAATCATCCGGGCGTAGAGCATGTCATTTTCTGGGCTGCGCTCGAGACCTGCTTCGAAGTCTGCCGGCACTTTAAACAGCTCGGCGAAGTCAGGGTCGTAGGCATGCAGCATGTAGTAGAGCATGCGGTCGCCAAGCAGTACGACTTTCAAATCGAGGGGAATGGGTTGCGGCTCAAGTGACACTGTACTGCCCAGACTAAGCACTTGCTCAAGGGATTCAATACGCAGCTCACGGGAATAGAGCGCCTGTTTAAGGCCCTCCCAGGCATAGGGCTGCATCAGCAATTTACGCGCTTCGAGTATTAAATAACCACCATTCGCTTTGTGCAGGGCACCGGGTTTGACCAGAGTGAAGTCGGTCATCAAAGCACCCATAAAGGCTTTGTTTTCGACCCGACCCAACAGGTTGCCATAACTGGGGTGCTCTTCAAAAACCACCGGCACACCCTGGGCCTGAGACTGGTCGAGCATCAGGTTGACCTCGTAGCGACTGAGGGTGTCCTGCGCATTAAACATCATCATTTGCTGTTGCTGGCCACTATCGGGACGAAAAGCCACGGCGTTGGCAATAATGTCAGTTTGAACGTCGCTAAGGTAATCGAGCATTTGTGGCAGGTCGGCATATTTTGCGCTCAAGGCCTCCATATAAAGGCTGACGGCCTCCATGGTGACCTCGTTATTGAGCTTGCGGAAGCGCTCCCCTGCCTCTTTGCGCCAGGCGGGAATTTGCTTGGTAACGATGTTGCGCAGCTCTACACGCAAGCCCTCAATATTTTTTTCAATACGCTCCTGCTCATCCTTGTCGAGCTTTTCAAAAACCTCCGGCGTCAGTTCTTCGTCATTGATGATGGGAATGAACGAGAATTCCCCCGGCGCCTGATAAACCTTGATGCTTTTTTCATGGGCCAGCTCATGAAGGCCTCGAAAGGCTGTCTCCTGATGTTTTTGCAGCTCGGCCTCAATTTGCTGTCCCCGCGCTTTGTATTCATCACTATCGAAAGCGGTGGGGATGGCATCCTGTAAATCTTCAACTAAACGACGCATATCGTTGCGCAGCACACTGCCCCGACCTGGGGGCAATTCAAGTAAAGTCGGTTTGGTGGCATCATCAAAATTATTGACATAACACCAGTCGGACGGAACACAGCCCTTACTGGCAATGCCCTGTAAATATTGGTTAATGGCGGTAAACTTGCCGGTGCCTGGGGGGCCTAAAACAAAGAGGTTATAGCCCTCATTCTTCATGCCCACGCCAAAGCGAATAGCTTCTAGCGCCCTGTTCTGACCGATAATTTCACTTAAGGGCTCTAGCTCACTGGTGGTCTTAAAATCGAACTGCTCAGGGTCACAGCAGCGGGGGAAGTCTTCTGCTTTTAATGGCGCTACGGGATTATTATTCATAAACGTGACTTTCCTTGAATTAACATCTGGGGAGCCTCTGAACAAGTCATGAACTCGTATCTGACGGCTAAAATATTCAGCTTCTTCGTTGCCAAGCTTCGCAATAGCGCGCTA
>CAYWXW010000030.1:0-22965 GCA_964462265.1 uncultured Porticoccaceae bacterium
TTCCGATTTATTGGCGGTTTCTGGATGTCACTATTGGTGACTTCCAGCGACAAAGCGTGGATGTAGGATGGAGCCTTTAAAACAAGGACTTTCATTGCTGATAGCCGCTGAATTTATGCAACTAACAGGATAACTACCAAACCAAAGGGCCCTGCCATGCGAGAAACCCGCACAGCACAAACGAGTTTATTTGATGTGTATTCACAGCACAAGTTTGGTGAATTTCTCGGTAACCTGTCACAGTTGCTGGACGATCATCCAGAGATACTCCCCTTGCTGGACGAGGATTTTCGCACTGGTGGTCCACGACCCACTGGACGGAAAGGGCTGTCCGTTGAGAGCACGTTCCGCTGCATGCTGCTCAAGCAGATCACCGGTGTAAGTTATGAGATGCTGGCCTTTCATTTGGCCGATTCGTCCAGCTACCGCGCGTTTGCCCGGCTGGGGCGAGACTGTCGGCCGTGCAAATCGGGCTTGAACGGCAACATTCGTCGGCTGAAGCCACAAACGCTGCAAGCCGTGTTTGGCCTGCTGGGGGACGCGGCGTTTGAACGGGGCCTGATGAACGTGGACCAATTGCGGGTGGACAGCACTGTAGTGGCCAGCAATATTGCGCCGCCGCTGGATAGCCAGTTGCTCAATGATGGCATCCGTGTGTTGAGCCGACTATTTGCCAAGAGCGGTAAGTGTACCGGGGTGAGGTTACGGCTGAGCGACTATCGCAAGGTGTCCCGGTCACTGGCGGCACGTATTTTTTATGGCAAGAAAGTCGAGAAGGATGCCCTGTACAGGGAGTTGATTCCGCTGGCTCGGCGAGTTGTCAGGCAAAGCGAAAAGGCTGTGGCGCGGGTCCAGGATCAGTGCCGCCAGACGGCTTTGTCACAACCCTGGATTGATCAGGTGGTGTATTACCGCCAGTTGCTGATGCGTGTCATTGATCAGACCGAACGCCGCGTATTGAGAGGTGAGAAAGTCCCGGCATCAGAGAAGCTCGTCAGCCTGTTTGAACCCCATACGGATATTATCATCAAGGGTGCCAGGGAAATTGAGTACGGACACAAGATCAACTTGGCCACCGAGAAAAGTGGGTTGATTACTGCTGTGATGATCGAGCGGGGAAACCCCGGTGACGTAGAGCGCTTTATTCCCCTGATGGAAGCGCACCGATCGCTGTATGGGTGTGTCCCCACGACGACGATTGCCGACGGCGGCTACGCCAGCCAGGCGAACATCGACAAAGGCAAAGCCCTGGGTATCAAACGGGTCGGCTTCCACAAAAAGAAGGGCCTCTCGGCCAGGGCCATGGGGCTGCAGGAGAAGACGCTGAAAAAGCTGCGGGACTTTCGTGCCGGTATCGAAGGGAATATCTCGGAGCTTAAACGAGCGTTTGGCGCCGGCAAAGCCTTGTGGAAAGGCGAGGACGGCTTTATGGCGTTTGTCTGGGCTGCGGTGATCAGCTACAACCTGACACGGATGGTCAGATTGAATAGCAGTTAGCGTCAGCGCGAGACCAAACCGGGCTGTCGAATTGGGCTGAGAATTGATTCAGCGCGATAGTTTATGGTCTCACGATGGCAAAAATGATCAGAAAACAAGCAATCTTGGCGAACAAGCTCTGTTCGCTCAAGAGATGACGTGACGCCACACCAGCAAGAAATTAATGTGGCCTGAAAATTTCCGAAAAAGCCCGTTTATGGACGGGCACTAATTAGGATAGCAATGAGTACAACAGTATCTAATCCCTCTGTTCTTACCATCGGTAAACTGGCGAAGGCCGCAGGTATCAATATAGAAACCGTGCGTTACTATGAGCGGAGAAACCTGATTGAGCAGCCGACTAAGCCAGAGCACGGGTACCGGAAATACCCTCAAGCGACATTGGAGCGCATACTCTTTATCAAGCGCGCACAAGAGTTGGGGTTTACACTAGATGAAGTCACTACGCTACTAACGTTGAGCGAAACGTCCTGCCATGAAGTACAAGACCTGGCGGAGCAAAAACTTGATACCGTGCAGGCAAAAATCGAGGATCTACAGCGCCTTCAAGCGGTATTGAACAATTTAGTTATCCAGTGCCAGAACAACCCTGATCAATCCCAGTGCCCTATAATCGAGTCCCTGCTCCCTTCCAGAACACCATTTGACTCCGTACCTTAGTACGGAGTTTATAATAGCTCTATATTATGTTGTATGGAGCGGAAATGCCCAATCAGAATTCCAACTGGCCGGTAATCGGCGGTATTGCAGCAGCCCTTGGTGCCGGACTTTGCTGTGTCGGACCTTTTTTGCTGATCTCACTGGGTATCAGTGGCGCATGGATTAGCAATCTGACCCAGCTTGAGCCCTATCGGCCCCTATTCATTGTGGCGGTATTGATATTATTTGGGTGGGCAGGTTGGCAAGTGCATCGCCCTATCGACCAGTGCGAGCCCGATTCGGCCTGCGCAATCCCCCAGACTCGAAGAAGACACCAGATCATCTTTTGGGCTGCCATGCTGCTGGCTACCCTTTTTGTCGCCAGCCCTTACTGGATACCGCTAATCGCGAAATAGGAAATCTACCTAATGAACAAGATAGTGTTAGTTGTATTAATGGCTTTTAGTCTCAGCACCTGGGCAGAATCCAAGACTGTCATTCTCGATTTACCCACAATGAACTGCGCTATGTGCCCTATTACCGTTAAGAAAGCAGTGAAAAATGTCAAAGGTGTCACTGATGCAGACGTAAGCTATGAAGGTAAGCAAGCAGTTGTCACTTTTGAGGATGAACTGACTAGTCCAGATGCACTGATCGACGCCACGACCAATGCCGGTTACCCATCCACAGTTAAGCTAGCTGACAAGCCATGAACAAAGATATTCAGTTAGACTCAGAAATCACTTGCCCTCACTGCAGTCATAAAAAGCTGGAAACCATGCCCACCAATGCCTGCCAATGGTTTTATGAATGCAGCGAATGTCATGCAGTACTCAAACCCAAACAGGGAGACTGTTGTGTCTACTGCTCTTACGGAACGGTACCCTGTCCACTCATTCAGCAGGATAGGTCGTGCTGCTCATAACGAAATGTTTACAGTGATTTGAACACGCAACGGCATATCAGGTAGCTGTGTTCTGGAACTGATCACCCAACTTATAACTATTGCGCTTGTCTTGTTCCAATATTCCAGAATCAAACAGGTTTCTTAATACTTGGCGCACAACGTCCAGATCCAGATCGTAATGCGCAGCTTTAATTTTCCGAAGAACGGGTGGAATACGGCCCTGCAGAATATCACTCGTTAGTAGAGTGACCTTTTGCTTTACCTCAATTTCATATTCATCATTATCGACAACAGTTTCTGTCTCTCCCGGCGCGCCATAATCTCCACCAAGATCTGATTTTAAAGTACGCGCCAAACCAATCATGCCCAAGGTACTCAATTCCAATAACAGGCTCAGTATTCCGTAACCCATCACCCTAACCACTTGAGGATCAATATTCAGGACTTGGCCAATCCCAGAAAAGAATCGAGTCGTGGGAACCGTCTGGGCTGCAGTTTCCAACCCCACATTTGAAGAATCCTCCGTTAGATCAGCCAATGTAGATTTAAGCGACGCAATAGTCTCCAAATCAGTTTCACTTTCTTTCCACTGGCTGTGGTAAGCGCTACCCAATCGTTTTTCCAACAAGCGTTCATGGAAGGCTATTGCCTGCCTGGTGCTCTCAATTCTCAACTGCAGGGCAATGTATTGATCAGATCGAACCTGGGACTCCCTCACTAAATCATGCTCTGAAGTAACCAAAAAAGCGCAGCTGGCCAACCAAGAAAAAACCATCAAAACAAGACTAAGCATTCCATAATAATGGCTTCTCTGGCGCTGAGACCAAAACAGATATTTCCCTATATCAATGCAACACCCGATTAATATAAACAAAACTGCTAAGAATACAGCTTTCCCCCAACCTTCTTGGTCGGGCAAGGCATCAAAAGTCACGCCAGAAAGAGACAAGGCAAACAGGCTTGTCAAAATCATACTGACAAGACAGAAAATAGCTTGGGTAAGCTGAACCAAACGAAGCATAAAGGAAGCCACAAACAATTTTGTAGCTCTAAATGGTCGCCAAGACCGCTTATAACAACAATCGGATATCTAACAGACCATCAATAAACTTTCCATATAACACCTCCGATAAGCTGTCGATTTGCGGCTCAGGGTAGTCATAATCGTGAATTGAATCACACAACTTTCGCCGAATTTGGCACTCAAATCCGGAAGCGAATGCTGTTACAACATTACTGATAATAATTTCTTTTTGTTATGAAAAGTTTCTCAACGTAATTTTTCTTCATTGTTAATAGCATGGAACCGCAATCGAAAACTATGGACAGGCTGTCTGTCAGGGAACGATGGAGTTACTGCTTATGGGAAATTTTGAGGACAAAATGTGCCGCTCTGCGGCCAAGACATTGATGTCATCTCTTGAGTCTCTTCAGTCAATTCATTTTAAGACAAATACTCTACCGGACAATCTAATTACCTTGATGTCCAAACTCAATCTCACCGAGCAGAAATACCTGGTACAGAGCGCGCAGCATTATGTCGTTATCAACATCAACACATCCGCACTGGAACGCCAAATCAAACAGCTAGAAGATAAGCGAGAAGAAAAAGAGCTCGAAGATATCTACCTTCTACAAGGCGCACCGCTCATACTGATGCGCAGGTTGTTTGGCATGCATGCTTCAGAGTTCTCCCGCCGCCGAAACGTTCTTAACATTCGCGGAGTAGGTAGTGGCAGGCCACCTCTATGTGATGAAGAGTCCGATCATCGGGTTTGGAAGCTTTGGCAGCACCATAAACAACTAGAGGAACGTGAGCGCTTTCTTAAAATTGCCGAAGAGACCAATCTGGATCTTCACCTTATATGGAGCGCTTTACGCGAGCATATTGACAGTTGACTACCTGAAATGTGACCTCGGAACCTCATTTATTGCCCCATTTACAGTATAATTGTAGCTTCCTACATGGACTCCCCACTTAAGGAGAACAATGGATGTTTACTCAAAGCTCATTCCGCATCTCATGCATCTTGGCCATGCTGCTTTTGTCCACGTCGGCAAATGCGGGGCAAAATTGGGAATATCTGGTAAAAACCTATCCCTTACTGGGTAATGACGGGGCACTAACCCAAACGCTGAATAAATTAGGTGAGCAGCAGTGGGAACTTGTGAATTGCGCCAAAGGCAGTGCAAAGCTTACTTGTATTTTTAAGCGCCCTGCAAAAGGTGCCTAGCCTGATGAAATGGCTCAAAGCATCTTATCTATTCATTACCGCATTAATTGTCGGTGTGCTCAGCCTATGCTGGCGAACCCTGCTATTTTTAATTGACCTGATTGATGGCGGCGATGACGAAAATGATCACGCCTCAACCGATAACATTATTCATTACAATCACCGAAGCGGTGAAATTGATCCGGTAAAACGTGCTGACGGCCTTTACGACAATAAGTTATAGAAAATACCCGTAAAACCGAAGTTCTACGGGCATTGGGCTTGATCAACTAAAGCAATCCTCGCTCAGCAAACGATTCCACTGTCTCATCACCTACAATAAAGTGATCCAGCACCCGGATATCCATCAATGACAAAGCCTCTTTCAGCCGTTGTGTGATATTTCTATCACTCTGACTGGGCTCAGCCACTCCTGACGGATGATTATGAGCAAAAATCACTGCAGCGGCATTCACCTGCAAAGCAGCCTTGACCACTTCACGGGGATAAACACTGCAACCATCAATGGTGCCCGCAAACATTTCCCGATACTCAATCAGTCTATGTTGGCTATCAACAAACAGGCAGCTAAACACTTCTCGTTGCTTGTCTGCTAGCTGTAAGCGCAGATAGTCGCGTACTTCATGCGGGGAACTAAACACCTGGTCACGGGTTTTCAATCGTGCATAGAGCAAGTGCTTGGCTTCAGCAATCAGTTGGTTTTCCTGCTCGAATGCCGTTTCGGTAGAATACATTTCATTCGAAGGTTTAACGGTTTTCATAATGTGCTCCCATAGGAATAGGGAACACACCAGGTCCTTATGGGAACGGTGGTTCCCATAAGGATGAAATGGACAGCATATTAACGCTAGATCAATACTGCCCTGGTGGCGTGTTATCCATTTGCGACTTGAGGCGTGCCCTCATGATCATCAAAAGTACGTTGGTCTTCATAGACCAGTTCACCGTTGATTTTCATAGAGAGAATGCGCGTCAAGAAGCCACCTATCGCAGCCCCCAATTCACCGGCACGTTCACCTTGTTTATAGATGAATGCTTTGGCACGAGGGTTAGCCATATTGAAGCGAATCAGCACACTGGCATCCTCGGCTTCGATAGCTTCCCGGTGTTCTAACACAACACCGAGCACGGTTTCAGACGAAATAACGAGATCATGATATTCATAATGCACGTTATCCGCTGGCCCCTGGATAACCGATACTTGAGCTGCATAGCGCTCAGGTTTACCTTCAGCACCGAATTCACGAATGCTGTTCAGATAACCGATGCCATTGGCATACTCGTTGAAGTACCGATTGTTTTCTGCAGTAGCAGAGGACGTTGTTGTATTTTCAGTTGGTTTACTCATAGCAGTGCTCCTGATTCAATGAGTTGATGTGATAAAAAGAGCCGCCGACCCAATGGGGCAACAAGCTCCCCGGTTGGGTGAGTGAACAAACAGATCATTCAGTATTTCCGTAGGAATTACTGCATACCACGCCGAAGCGTTGATCCGGGTATGTAAGGTGCTATTGAGACAGCAATAGCGACTGTTGGTAACTGTTAGACTGGCTGACAACATCATTTACTTGCCCCTTTCTTCCCCTTAAAACGCCCTCCTAGTCTGGGATTAATACGCCCCGCCCCGGCTGTGCCACGGGTGATCGCCTGGGTAGCACCATCAAGCTGGGAGGCGGCTCGAATACCTGCCAAACCGAGGTAAACGGATAGCAGTAGCGGCAACACTAAATACAGCCCACCAGTGAGAAAGTTAAGAATGATCCGCTTGAGCGTGAGGTCAATGCTAAACAGCGTGGTCACGCTGCCAGGGTCGGGATAAAACGCCTGAATCAGGTTTTGATCCACCCACCAGGCAAAGAACCACAATACTGTCCAGAACTTCACTGTAAACAAGATCAATGCGCCGATAATCAATAAAGAAAACTTGTAGCGGCTGATCAAAATGAAGAACGGCAGTAATGCGTAGAGTCCCATCAGGATCAGCGCTTGCACCATCGGTGCCGCTTCAAGGAAGACGCGCAAATAGGCGGCAAAAGACACACTGGTCTTTCCAAGGCCGTAAGCAGCCAGACCTTGTTGCGCAGCATTCTGCACCGATACCATCACCCCAGGCTCCCCAACGCTGAAATCGACCAGATTCCCATAGGCGAAGTCGTAGCCGCGAGTAGTCCAACGCGGCGGAGAATTAATCAATGCAATTTGTATAACCGCATCGCGACGTGGCGCAGGGTCCCACCCCGGTTCAGCGGCAGCAGAGAGTAAATCGAGATCACCTAGCTCATTAAGAATTGATTGTTGAATGCCTTGCCACCATTCTGTGCAGAATGGCTTTCCATAAATAGGGTTATTAGACGCATCCCACTCTACGTCCCTGAGGGCTGACCAAGGGTATCCTTCCCTGACGGTATCAGCACGGATGCTATCGTAATATCCCGGTATTTCCTGATACACATGCGAGCCAATCCAATCAGGGTCACTCTCACCATAACGATTTAGCAATGCTGTAATTGCTGCACTGCTGGGACGTTCGGCCAGGTATTTTGATCGCGCCTCAACGAAACAGTCTCGAAAGAAATCGTTAATCTCATGTTGCAAATTAGGGTCTTGAATCGATGCATTGCGCAATTCATCGACATACCCCCGAAAATCCAAAGTGGGCGGTACATTTTCCATCACTGCGCGATTAAACCCCGAACTAAAACTCATCACCGCATACCAGAACACGGGCACGCTCACAGTAACCGGTGCGGCATTAAACGAAATGCCTCCCCCATAGGTAGTGCGTGAGTTATTGACCGTCGCCACTGGCTGTGCAGGTGTTCCAATGACCGCGCGTGGCGTAAACGACAAATCGACAGCATTCAGCGGTGTCGCCGGTACAGCTGCAATCAAGATCACGAAGAAGGCCACAAAGAACTCCACCTCGACAATACGTAATGTGGTATTGCCCGCCTCCTCCGCATCTTCACCCGCATACGAGCGAATAATAGTATCGAGAAGAATACCCAGAAAAGGCAGAAACACGATGCCGGTAGCCACCAGCACGTCCCAAATACTGTTATAGAACAGCCAGCCAAATAGCGTAGTGTAGAGTTCAAGCGTACTATCAACAGCCATACCGTTAAGCCACCCTTCCTAACAAAATCGCTAACGGGTTTTGAACAATCAAACATTCATAAAGAATGATCAAAATAATTAATGGGCGACGACTTGCTGAGGATGAAGAGTCATGCCGATGATCACGGGTAAGATGGCAGACAAACCGAGGCCAACACAGCACCAGCAAACTATAGATACCAGCGCGCCACCAACCCAACGGTAAGTTCGCGACCAGTGAACCTATCGCCTGAGGAGGCTGCGAACTCCCCCATATACTGACCGCGACGCCCACTATGAGTAGTAATAGCAACGCAGCGGAGGTATACCCCCAGAACAAAAACTGCCTCTTTACAGAGTAAAATTTCATTGCTCCACACCACCATTTTTCAAGGGACGAGGGTCAGTCGGTACTGTGGCAGGCGTATTCACAGACGATTGGCGGATCGCATTGTCCCGCAGCAATAGCTCTACAACGGTCGAAGTGACAAATTTATCGCGGGCATCTTTCTCGAAAATCACATTACTGATTTCGCTTTCCAGCTCATCCAGCGCCTGGATTACCTCTTGCTGTGCAATCTCATTAGCTGCAACATAGCCCTCTTTCCGACCTGCCAATAACAAGCGACGAATAATCATGGCCTCTTCCATGACCCTCGCTTCGGCAATTTCCTGGCCGAGCTTATTAATGACAATGGATATTTCGTCGGGAGACTGATTCCGAATCGCCAGAATTACTTGTAGCGTCACCGCAATACCCGGCGCTTCGACTTGCTCCAGATTTACCCTTGTAGGCTGCGTTGAACCTGAAACCAGATCCACTAACAACTGCACGATATCTTCAGTAATTTCCTCAATGTAGGGAATCAGTCCTTTTCCAGGCCTTGTCCCTTTGGTACAGCTGTCACAGAGACCTACCTCAATCTCACCCAGTACATTATTGATCCACCGGTCAACCGCGTTAGGACCGGCAAAATGCTGAGCAAGAGGTGCGCTACCAGGCAAGTTACTACTTGTTTCTGGAGGCCGTTGCGACAATATATTCAATCCAGCTTTGGCAACATCTGACAGCACGCGAATCGGCGGCTGGTTAACACCACCCGCCCTCAGACCACCTACCCATTCAATTCCCTCGTTAGGCGCATCTTCTGCATCGTCGACCGCATCGTGAATATTGGCTCCACCGATACCTACTGAACGCTTCCAAGAATCGCCCCAACTAACTGTAATCCACTCATCAAAAGGGTTTGTGTTATTGGCGATCTCGTATTGAATACGCTCACAGCTTTTAGTGGCCAGCGAAAAGGATTCGTTGGCGCGCAACAAGGCGTTTTGAAACAGGTCATACAGACCCGGATTTGCCTTTTGAAGAATATAACCCGGCAAATTTGCTATCGCGGCTGAGGCTGCCAATTCAATGGCATTAACAGCGTTATCGACACCATTTCGCAAATTCTCCAGTGAACTTTCGATAGCCACCATTGGATCAAAACCGCTGCAACTGAGTGCAGAGGCCTGTCCGCTTAGTGATAAATCAATCGTAGTGATATTGAGGCTGGGGGGAATTGTAATATCCCGTCCACCACCAATCTTGTAATAGAACAGGCTATCGTCGCTTGGCGCTTCTGCGGCAATGAGCGGATGACAAGTTATAAAACTAACAATCAAGATCATTACCCGCCAACAAAACCGGGGGGCCGCATATTCAAAAATCATAAACAAACCCTCACCGGAACAGTGAATAAGTAAGCCCCTTTTGCCTCACAGCATTCGTAGGGACGCCACAAGGTAAACGCGTATCGGTTATCTTCAGAATGACGCCCCTGGGACCACGAAGTACTCAACACATCGTTTTCACCAAAGGCATAACATTGCTCATCGACTTCAGGTGCGAGCATTTGCCATACCCCCGTACCCGGATCATTCTCAATCAATTCACCGGGCAACCAGGTACGGTTATAGCCGTTGCCATCAAGTGCGTTATAAATATGAGGTTGGCGGGTTTGAGTAACGATATTGCCAGCCCGCTGAGCAACCACCGCAGCTGCTTTGGCATCATCCTTCTGATTGATAAATCCTGTGCGTGGCCAAACCGGCCCCCATTGTTGCTGGATTCCATCGCCCACGACACGCCGACCGGGTAGCAGGTTTTGCAAATACAACATCTCGGGTAAACCAAGACGCCAGGTCAATGCATCCAGAGAAGAGAGCAGGTAGGGATTAAAAGACTCGGCTTCGGACGGGCAGTAATACCCCGTGTTGCCGATAAAGTCAGAAACTGAAGAAAAGGGATGGCCAATCGCAGTTACTTCTTTGAAGCGCAAACTCTGATCAGTCGCTGGATTACCTCCTTCAACACGGTGCCCTCCTCCCACAAAAGCACCGTGAAAGGTACTGACGATCCCACTGACTATTCCTGAATCTAGCGAACCAAATAAGGATTCCATCTCCTGCCATGGGTTATCGCCGGGCTCGTCGTAGACACTCACCACCAGATCCGGATTGTAGTGTGCGACTCGGATGCTGGTCTCGATAGAACATTCATAAATACTGCAACGCAGCCAGACACAGACGCCAGTAATGCAATAGTTCAAGCAGGAACGATCCAGCGTAATTGCTCCAACAATATCCGCAGTTGTTATCGTCGTCGGTTCTGCCTCAAAGGCCTGTAGTTTGTATCCTTGCAACAGCACAAATAGCATGACTACTTGAATAAGTTTATCCATCAATTACCCCCTCCATTTTTATCTTTAAGCCACTGACGATGCCGATTGATGGCTAGAGAGAGATCGGTCATTCCATAGATCACCGCTTGCTTGTCGAAAATAATCACTGGATATCGGTCAAGGCCATACGCCATCATTGTGCCCAGAGGAAGATATGCAGCGCGCAATTCGTCTTCCAATTTAGAACGTCCTAATTCAGCAATTTTCTGCTGAACCAAGGCGCGGGCCAATGTTTCATCATTGGGCAGCCCTTCGCTCAATTGCTCCTGGATAGACTGGACTGCATCAAGACTTAGGATGGTAATTTCTGAATTGTTTTCGGAAGGACTCGTGTTATTCCAATCGGCTGGCTGAAAAGGTCGTTGATTAGAGGTGATCGCAATAATTGACAGTGGCAAGTCGTCAGCACTAGCTGACGATATGGTCAGTTCCACGAATACGATTGCAGCAGATACAACAAAAATCTTCAGTTTCGACACGCTCTAATCTCACACATAGGCTCAGTTGGCCCTATGGTTAATCAGTTGCCGAAATAGAACGATAAGAAAGCTTTCATGCTGAAAAGTAAGATATTTGGAGACTTAGAGGTGCTTTTCCGGGAATTAGATCAGGAAGCCGTCCAATGAATACCACCTCGACAAATGACCGGCGGGAATAACTACAACAAGTATTGAAACTATGAATATCGAATACAACTCAGCTTGACTCTATAGCTACTATAGACATTACAATTGCGAACAATTATCAGTTAGCCCAAGGAAAACCCATATGCCGCCGCTTGTAATGCCCCTTTCATCTGAACGAAAGTATTCTATTAGGCTTATTTATGCGTTTTGCCTTTTATTTGTGTTCGTATCTTGGTCAATCGTGGGCCTTGCCGCATCCGAAGATCACCTGGTGGAACTGCGGCAGATTGCACAACTAGCAGAATATATCGGTGTTGATTACTCCGAAGCTGTCAACGACGGTCAGATAACTGACAACGGTGAGTATCAGGAGATGCTGGAGTTCTCCAGCATAATTACTACGAAAATCTCGCGTGTAGCTGAATCTTTGAGCAAGTTCCAACCTATTGTCCACCAAGCAAAGTCGCTTCAATCATCTATCCAGAACAAACAAAGCATCAATACCGTGCGAGTGTTAACCGCTGAATTGAGGTATTCAGTACTGACACTGGCACCACAATCATCTCTGCCCACTGCGCTAATGGCGATAGCTGAAAGGCAACAGATGTATGAAAACAACTGTGCTAGCTGCCACGGTGTAACCGGACAGGGAGATGGAATTGCAGCTGCAAATTTAGAGCCATCCCCTACTGATTTCACTGACAAAGAACGCGCATTAAACCGATCCATCCTCGGCCTATATGATGCGATTGCCAACGGTATCGACGGCACGGCTATGCCTGCTTTTGATCAATTAACCGACCAACAGAAGTGGTCACTGGCGTTCTATGTGGGTAGCCTTGCTTTCCAGCCATCTGAGCAACTTCTCGCTCAAGCCGACCCCGTCATTTCTCTGCAACAACTTGTAAACTATAGTCCCACATTGTTAGCCAAAGAGCTGCCCGACAAGCATATAAATGTCGTTGAACAACTTCGAGCCAACCCGGACTCATTGTTTGTCGCAAAGAGCACACCATTAACTGTCACCCGAGAACGGCTTAAAGCAGCGCAATCTGCGTACCACATGGGCGAATATGATCGGGCACACAATCTCACTGTTAGCGCTTACCTGGATGGTTTTGAATTAGTTGAAAACAACCTGGATGCAAGAAATCAAGCATTGCGGAAAAGTATTGAAACCACCTTGATTAAACTTCGTCATGCTATCAGCCAGCCACAAAATGACCCCGAATTGGACAGCGTGATGTCCAATGCATTCAATCAATTGGATCAAGCCGAACGGCTTTTAACTGAATCGGCCCTATCGAATGGAACGCTTTTTTCAGCGAGTTTGGTGATTCTGCTACGCGAAGGCTTGGAAGCGCTGTTAGTCATTATTGCGTTAACGACAATGCTGATACGAACGCAACGCCGGGATGCACTAAAGTATGTGCATGCTGGGTGGATTTCCGCGCTATTCGCTGGTGGTGCCACATGGCTGGTAGCCCAAACACTAATCAGTATAAGCGGTGCCAGTAGGGAAGTAATGGAGGGTGTCGCCGCGATGTTAGCCGCGGTGGTGTTATTTTATGTCGGCATCTGGATGCATGACAAAACTCATGCTGAGCAATGGCAAGCCTATATCCAGCAACATATTAATACCAAACTTAAGTCTGGAACCCTCTGGGGATTAACCGCCCTTGCATTTATCGCAGTGTACCGCGAAGTATTTGAAACGGTTCTCTTTTACCAATCGCTGCTGACACAATCTGTTGATGCTCAATTTTCTTATGTCGCAGGGGGGTTCTTTCTCGGCACAATTATACTCTTCGTGTTGGCGTGGGTATTGATCAAGTATTCAATCAAGCTCCCCATAGCTCGCTTCTTCGCGACAACCACCTATTTATTATTGGCCCTCTCGTTCGTACTAATGGGCAAGGCTGTATCAGCTCTTCAAGAAGCTGCTTTTATCGATATTTCACCATTGCCGGTTAGTTTTTCAATTGAATGGATTGGAGTTAATTCAACATGGCAGGGAGTATTGTCCCAGGCACTGATACTACTCGCTTTCGCTGTGGTCATACTACGGTCGAAAGTTAGGAGGAATTCGATACGGCAGGCATAGCGTCCAATAACAAGGAATAGGCTTCACGGATTCTCCAGTTGCTTTGCCGACAAGTTTCTCAAAATACCGCACTCCTCGACAGTGCGGTTAGTTGAGCAGCTATCCCGTAGTGATGTTAGATGTTGCCGAAGCCCTTCCAGCTCCTTCATACGTTGCTCTACTTGTTCAATATGATTATCAATCATATTGTTCACATCATCGCAATGCGTACCCGGTGACTGGTTTAAATCGATCAGTTGGCGAACCTCTGATAAAGCAAGGTCAAGACTACGGCAATGTTTGATAAACATCAGTTGTTCAACAGCCGACTGGTCATACAGACGAAAATTTCCTTCACTACGCGCTTTTGATTGAAGCAGCTTCTCTTTTTCATAATAGCGTATTGTCTGCACAGAGCACCCGGTCAATTTGGCGAGTTCACCAATTTTCATCATTTTCTCCAACGCTTGACTCTATTGTTACTATAGAGTCTATACTCCGATACTATCAAAGTACAAGAGTGTTCACATGAAAGAAAGTTGCACAGAGCAATGCGCCGATCAGGTAAAAGCCGACGCTGACCCTTCACCTATTACAGACACACAACCGAACGGTGGATTTGTCAGCCAGTTCTCGGTGCCCAAGATGGATTGTCCGTCTGAAGAGCGAATGATTCGCATGGCGTTGGATGATCTTGGGCCAGGAATCGCCCTTGAATTTGATACGCCCCATCGAAAACTCAAGGTCTTTTATGATAATAATCTGGAAGCCATACAGTCACGTATCGAATCATTGGGCCTAGGGGCTGTGCTTGAACACACCCAAGATATTGGCAGCAGTGAATTATCTCAGGCTGTGGCCTCAGCGGATGCCGTCAATCAAAAAGAGGCCGGGATACTCAAGTGGCTGCTAACCATCAATGGCATCATGTTTGGCATTGAAATGGTTGTTGGCTGGTACGCCCAGTCTACTGGGTTGATTGCCGACTCACTGGATATGTTTGCTGACGCTGCCGTTTATGGATTAGCCCTCTACGCAGTTGGTCACGCAGCTCATATGAAGCTGCGAGCAGCACACTTTTCCGGTTGGTTACAAATGATTCTCGCGCTTGGCGCTTTGAGTGAAGTGATCAGGCGGTTTATATTTGGCAGTGAACCCTTATCCATACTCATGATGAGCTTTGGATTTATCGCTTTGATCGCCAACTCTGTGTGCCTGGTACTGATTAATAAGCAAAAAGACAGTGGCGTACATATGAAAGCGAGCTGGATTTTTTCGGCCAACGATGTGATCGCTAATTTAGGGGTTATTCTGGCCGGGCTATTGGTTGCACTCACGGGTTCACGCTACCCGGACCTAGTGATTGGTTTTGTGATTGGTTTAATCGTTTTAAATGGCGCACGACGTATTTTGCAATTGAAATCGTGAATACCATTAAAGAGGCACGTTAATCCGCTATGCACAATCACGATCATGAATCATCTAGCTCACGTATTGGTTGGGCATTTTTTCTCAACTTTGGGTTCACCATCGTTGAATTTATTGGCGGTTGGCTCACCAATAGCACAGCCATTATGGCAGATGCGGTACATGATCTTGGCGATAGTTTATCCATCGGACTCGCCTGGATTTTAAGCAAAATTGCGCATAAGCAAGCCAACGATACCTATAGCTATGGTTACCAGCGATTTTCGTTATTGGGTGCACTGGTTAACGGCGCGGTTCTCATTGGCGGGTCAATTTGGGTATTAAGCGAAGCTATTCCCCGTTTATCCAGCCCCGAAATGCCCCATGCACAAGGTATGATTGTTCTGGCAATATTTGGAATCGCCGTTAATGGTTTCGCTGCTTACAAGCTAAGTCATGGAAAATCCTTGAATGAGCGCGTTTTGAATTGGCATCTACTAGAGGACGTTCTAGGCTGGGCGGCTGTTTTGCTCGTTGCAGTTGTTCTTACCTTTGTCGATCTTCCCGTGCTCGATCCACTTTTATCCATCGGGTTTACCCTGTTCATCTTATTCAATGTCACCAAGACTCTCATCGACACCGTGAAAGTTTTTCTTCAAGCAACGCCAGACACAAAGGTTCGGCAGGACATCATCAACGATCTTAAATCGCTTGATAATATTAACAGCGTGCATCATGTCCACGTTTGGTCACTTGATGGTGCCAACCATGTATTAACTGCGCACCTCGAACTCAAACAGGCAATAGACAATTTAGAGCAAAAAATAGTCAAGCAAGATATTTCAAAGGTTTTACAGCGCTATAACCTATCACATACAACCATTGAATTAGAGCTCCCCGACGAAGACTGTCGGGATGGCGAAGCAACTTTAAGCAAAAAATCTAGCCCAACACATTCTTGAGTCCAGCCCTAATGAAAACAGTCGAGTTGCTAAACAACCCTGCTCAGAATCTTGATCAGATAGACATATTTGCTCTCAAACCTATCAACCGTATAGGTTATTCAACCTCAATGATATAGACTTAATACTATGTTGCGGCCATTCATCTCATACGTGTTTATCTTCTCGCTACTCTTTATGGGTATCGAAGGGGCTGTTGATTCTGCAGGCGGCGAACACCCACATGGAGATGATTACTCACATGTCCTGGATAGCGTTGATTCGCTTTCTCTCGATTCCGATGATGACGGTCACTGCTCGCATTGCTGTCACGGCCACACCGGCAGTATTGCTGGTCATGTTCCTGCGCTGAACTGTGATATGGCACATCAACAGTTTGCTTTTTACCAACCGCACTTCCTTAATTTTTCTCAGGCACCACCTACCCCGCCACCCAACGTATAAATCATTTCTAATTTTTATCAGCATATTGCTGCTGTGGGGCGACCTTCGTCCACAACAACGGCGTGTGCATGAATATTCACGGAATATCGGACTATGATTTATGCAAATACGACACATTATTGCTGCCTTATTGTTAGGTAGCGTACCCCTATTGGGCTGGACAGATTCATCAGATCTGTCCAGCCTCAACCAAACACGGCGCGTCAACTCTTCCTCAATACTGGGACTCGAAGACGCCATTGCCCGCACCCTGAAAAACAACCCACAGTTGTACCAATACCGTTTTCGCCAGCGAAGCCTTGTAGCACAGCGCGAAACCAGCTCGCTCTCCCCTGCTCTGCAGCTGGGGCTGGAAGTCGAAAACATAGCGGGCAGCGGAGAATTCAATGGCGTTGATAGCGCGGAAACCACCCTTGCAGTGTCTTCCGTGATTGAACTGGGGGGCAAAGCACGTTCACGGGTTGGGTTAGCTGATGCCAGAACCGACCGTTTGGATTTTGAACGTCAGGCAGCAACACTGGATTTACTCGGCGAGCTAACGGCACTTTTTATTCGTTGCCGTGCCACCCAGGAAAACATTCGCCTAGCCGAAGAGGCAGTTACGCTATCGCGGCGAATGCTTAAAACCGTTGAGAGCCGAGCGGCAAAGGGTGCAGCCCCTGAAGCTGAAGTGATGCGAGCTAAAGCAGCACTCACCCGAGCATCCATCCGTCTGCATGCCTTACGCAGCAGCTTTGAGCGACAGAAAGTCGCACTCAGCAGTTTCTGGGGTGATACCAACCCCCGGTTTGCTGAACTCAGTGGCAGCCTGTCAGTTTTTAGTCCTTCAGATGACTTCACCAGCTTGTTGCAACGGGCCAAGAAGTCCCCTGCCATTGCCATTTTTGCCAGTGAAGCGCGCTTGAAAGACGCTGAAGTCAAATTGGCTCAGGCACAAAGCCGCGTGGATATTGGCTGGCAATTGGGTGTCAGGCGTTTCGAAGAAACAGATGACACCGCATTTACTGCTGGTATTTCGATTCCGCTGTTCAGTGGTAAACGCAATCGTTCCTCAATTACGTCGGCATTGGCTGAGCGCAACGCGGTGGATTATCAGCAAGCTGATGCCATGCTGAAACTACACAACCGTTTGTTCACTGCTTTTTCCCAGCGTGAAGAAAATACCGCTGCAGTCAAGCAATTCAATTCGCACGTCTTACCTGCATTGGAAAAGGCATTGGCTTTGACACAGCAAGCCTATGAGAACGGACGTTATCGCTATCAGGATTGGATTGCTGCCCAGGAAGAGCTACTCACCGCCAAGCAACAACACATTGAAGCGGCAACCGCAGCGCAGCTCAATCAGGCTCTCATTGAGCAATTGATTGCAGAGCCACTAGGCACTAACTATTTACCTTATTGATACCGCGTCTTTGCAAAAAAAATTGCAAAGAGCGACAGGAATTAATCATGAAAATTTCACGACTTTATTTACACCTAACTATTGCAGTAACCCTCGGCGCAGCAAATTCTACTTTCGTACAGGCAGCCTCCGATGATCACGACCACGATCATGAAGTTCATACCACCGAAGATACACAACATGGTGAGAGCGAGGATCACAAGCACCAAAATGAATATAGCGACACAGACAATCAGTCCCACGATGACGAGGAAAATACCAGCCGCATTGATAGCAATATGGCTACCCAAGTCGGTATTGGTACAACAGCCGCCACAGAACAAACCCTTCACCAAACCATCACCAGCTACGGTGTGCTGTCAACCGGGCCGGAACAGCTCAGCCACATGCGCGCACGTTTTTCAGGATTGATCACCTCCGTCAAAGCCAGTATCGGAGATACCGTCAAAGCGGGTGACTTGCTAGCCGAAGTGGAATCCGATGCAAGCCTAAAGAAATATTCAGTGCGTGCGCCAATTTCAGGGACGATTGTGCAACGTCACGCCAACACCGGCGAAGTGACTAAGGATCAGGTACTGTTTTCAATAGCCGATTTCGACACGCTGTGGGCCGAGTTTCGTATCTATCCAGCACAAAGCGGTAATGTCGTTGCGGGGCAAACCGTTGAGGTTATCTCTGACACTCAAAGAATGACTGGCAAGATCAGTCATATCATTCCGGCTCTGGATAAACCCTATCAGCTTGCTCGGGTACCATTGGACAACCGGCAGTTAGGCTTATCGCCCGGCCTATTGGTTGAGGGGCGCATCATTATTGACGAGTTTAATGTGCCGTTAGCTGTTGAAAAGAACGGCGTGCAGCAGCTGGGCGGACGTTCTGGTGTATTTGTCCAAGAAGAGGATACTTATCACTTTGCCCCCTTAGTTCTAGGTCGTAAAGATGAGCATTACGTTGAGGTACTTAGCGGTCTTGAAGAAAGCCAGCGTTACGTCAACCGAAACAGCTATCTGATCAAAGCGGATATTGAAAAATCCGAAGCCGAACACGAACATTAAGGGGCGCACCATGATTGATTCACTACTGCGCCTTGCCATTGAGCGGCGCTATTTATTTCTTAGTTTGATACTGATTGTTGTCGGTGTCGGTGTCTGGAGTTATCAAAAACTACCGATTGATGCCGTACCGGACATTACTAATGTTCAGGTGCAGATCAACACCTCGGCACCGGGCTACTCACCGCTGGAAGCGGAACAGCGGATTACCTATCCGGTTGAGACTGCCTTGTATGGTTTACCCCAGCTGGCCTATACCCGTTCGCTATCGCGTTATGGGCTATCACAAGTTACCGTGGTATTTGAAGAAGGCACGGATATCTATGCTGCACGCAATCTGATTGACAACCGCTTAGGTGCGATTAAAAGTGTGTTGCCGCCAGGCATTGAACCAGAAATGGGTCCAATCTCGACCGGGCTGGGCGAAATTTTTATGTACACCGTGCAGGCATCGCCCGATGCGACGATGGCAAACGGTCAGCCTTATGATGCTACCGCCTTGCGTGAAATTCAGGACTGGATCATCAAACCGCAGTTGGCACAGGTCAAAGGTGTAATTGAAATCAACAGTATTGGTGGTTTCAACAAACAGTATCACGTCACACCCGACCCCAAGAAACTGCTTTACTACGGCATCAGCATCGAAGAGCTGGTCAATGCGCTGCAAGTCAACAATGACAATCGTGGCGCGGGCTATATCGAACGTAATGGCCAACAGTTATTAGTGCGCTCCCCTGGCCAATTGGCTACGGTGGAAGATATCGGCAATGTCATCATTACCGAACACGGTAGTGTGCCGATAAAAATTCAGGATGTGGCCGACATTGGTATTGGCAAAGAGCTACGCTCTGGTGCTGCCACGCAAAACGGCAAGGAAACTGTACTCGGTACAGCCATGATGCTAATCGGTGCTAACTCCCGCACCGTGGCGCGCGATGTCGCCAACAAACTCGAAGCCGTACAAGACTCATTACCCGATGGTGTCAGCGCGGAGCCGGTCTATGACCGAACCCGTCTGGTGGACAAGGCCATTGCTACTGTTGCCAAAAACCTGCTTGAAGGCGCACTGCTGGTGATTGTCGTGCTGTTTACTCTACTTGGCAATTTTAGGGCGGCACTCATTACCGCTGCGGTCATTCCACTTTCCATGCTAGCCACCATGACCGGCATGGTACGCACAGGGGTTTCCGCTAACCTGATGAGTCTGGGTGCACTGGATTTCGGCCTCATTGTCGATGGCGCTGTCATCATTGTCGAAAATGCAGTGCGGCGTTTGGCAGAAGCACAACACAATGGCAACCAACAAACATTGCGCGAGCGTCTGGATACGGTATATGCAGCCACAGCTGAAGTCATCCGACCCAGTTTATTCGGCGTGGCGATCATTACCGTTGTCTATATCCCCATTTTCTCTCTTACCGGTGTTGAAGGAAAAATGTTCCATCCGATGGCAGCCACTGTGGTGATGGCATTGCTGTCGGCGATGGTGTTTTCTCTGACGATTGTGCCTGCCGCTGTCGCTGTTTTCCTACGCGGCAAGATCAGCGAAAAAGAAAGCGTGGTGATAACCAAGACTAAATCCTTTTATAAACCACTCTTACTGCTGGCGCTTAAATTTCGCTGGGTAGTCGTCAGCTTTGCTGCGCTACTAATCGCGGGGTGTATCTGGTTGGCGACTACGCTGGGTTCAGAATTCATTCCCCAGTTAAACGAAGGGGATATTGCGCTACACGCCATGCGAATTCCAGGCACAGGGTTAGAGCAGGCGGTAGAGATGCAGGAAATTCTTGAACAGCGCATCAAATCTTTCCCGGAAGTTGATAAGGTGTTTGCACGCATTGGCACGGCGGAAGTCGCCACCGACCCGATGCCACCCAATGTTGCCGATAACTTTGTGATATTAAAGCCGCGCAATGAATGGCCCGACCCTGGGAAAACCAAGGATGAGCTGGTCATTGAAATGGAAACAGCGCTCGAAGAACTGCCTGGTAATAACTACGAGTTTACCCAACCGATACAAATGCGCTTTAACGAGCTGATATCTGGCGTTCGTGCTGATCTTGGCATTAAAGTCTTCGGCGATGATCTTGATCAACTGGTATTGACGGCTAACGATATACTCAAGGCAATCAACCAGGTGCCTGGAGCCGCAGATGCTCGTGTTGAGCAAGTCACTGGCCTACCGACCTTGTCGGTCATTCCCAAACGCACAGCCTTGGGTCGATACGGGTTAAATGTGGTGGAACTGCAAGACTGGGTCTCTGCGGCGATTGGCGGTGAATCGGCAGGCTTACTGTACGAAGGTGACCGGCGCTTTGAGTTGATTGTGCGCTTACCTGAAACGCTACGCCGCGATATCGACCGCCTCTCGTTTTTGCCCGTACCCCTGCCCAATGGCGATTACATCCCTCTGGAGGAAGTTGCCACATTGGATATTTCACCGGGGCCAGCACAAATCAGCCGCGAAAACGGGAAACGTCGGGTAGTCGTGACTGCCAATGTTAGAGGTCGTGACCTCGGCAGCTTTGTTACCGAAGTCAAAGCACGCATTAACAACGACGTTGATATACCACCAGGTTACTGGATCAATTACGGCGGTACCTTTGAGCAATTGGAGTCTGCCAGCCAACGCTTAGCCCTCGTGGTACCCATCACCCTGCTTATTATTATTGGTTTATTGGTGATGGCCTTTGGCTCACTCAAAGATGCGCTAATTATTTTTACCGGCGTCCCTTTGGCGCTAACCGGTGGGGTTCTCTCTCTATGGTTGCGGGATATGCCACTGTCGATTTCGGCAGGTGTTGGTTTCATTGCCCTATCCGGGGTTGCCGTGCTCAACGGTCTGGTCATGCTGGCCTTTATTCGTGATCTCTGGCATGAAAAAGGAGATCTTCTAACATCAGTTGTTGATGGTGCGTTAATTCGATTGCGTCCAGTATTAATGACTGCACTGGTTGCCAGTCTCGGTTTTATACCCATGGCACTCAATACGGGAACTGGCGCTGAAGTGCAACGGCCTCTGGCAACTGTCGTGATAGGGGGGATTATTTCGTCGACGTTGCTAACACTTTTTGTATTGCCCGTGCTGTACCACTGGGTACATCGTCATAGCAAGCAAGGTGTCGAAGCCGGATAAAATTGAGAACACACCCTCCTTTTTGAGGGTGTGCTAATTTTCTCGTTGGCCCAAAAATCTATAGGGAGCTGTAAATGTCTCCCCTACTTCGTCGACCCCAAACCATCAGCAACAGTAAACACCGCTTCCAACTCGGAGCAGTGCTGAGACTTCATAATCTCAGCTCGCTGTTGTTTCTCGTGCTTTTCAGTCATGGCGAGTGCCAGGGCTAGAGGTGGCGGCACGTTTCTGAACAAGCATTGCAGGTTGTCCGATAGCACAACGCCCTCGGTATAGTTTCCAGGCTCTTTTCTTGCCGCGCGAAGCATACCCTTCTGCTCCTCGGTGAGGTCTTTAAAGCGTGAGATTTGTTCAATCTCTTCCTTGGGGCAAACCATCGCTATCCACCACTCGAACATACTGAGTAGTTTTTTTGCAGCGTCGGGAAAGTCTTCCAGGTTCTGGGTGGCCAACCATAACCAGGCACCCAACTTGCGCCACATTTTCACGATCTTAACCAGGAAAATAGCTAATAAGGGATTCGTCGTAATCAAGTGCGCTTCATCACCTAGCACGAAGGTCGGGCGATGATCATATTGCTCACGCTCCACGACACCGTTGATCTGATTCATCAATCCCATAAACCCTAAGGCCAGCTGGTCTTCATAGCCTTCATTGGCGAGTAGTCCCATTTCCATGATGGTGACATCGACCTCTGGCCAGGCCTTGCCCACACGATTAAAAAAATGCCCGGCGGTTCCTGAACAATACAATG
>CAYWXW010000030.1:22992-29753 GCA_964462265.1 uncultured Porticoccaceae bacterium
CGCAGCGAGGATGATCGCTCTACGAATCGTTAGGCGATCCGCCCGCGTCATCACGGCCTCTTCCTTGCTGTCACCGCCGGTAATCATAATGCGGGCCTTCAATTCCATCTCGCCCAGCAGATCCCGTTCTTCGTCATCATCACTGTTATCCGAAGCATCCAAAGATGCTTCTTCATAAGCTGAAGGCTCTTGATTAGCTGAAAGCTCTTCACCAAACGAAGCCTGCTGTGCTCGTTCTCTTTTGAGCATTTCATAGGCGTCAGCAAAAGGCGGCAGGCTAACGTCTTCCTTGGGGTGAAGCGTCACCTGATTAACGCTCAACCCGAAATATCGACAATAATCACCCAGCAGTTTGAACGACCCGCCCTTTTCAATAATGTAAATTCGCGCACCGTAGATCGCTGCGACCTGTAACAGGATGTACACCATTAATGCCGACTTACCAGAACCAGGAGGCCCCAATACCAAACCAAAGGCATTCTTGGCCCGATCCTGCTTGTTCAGCGGATCGAAGGTCAAAGGTTCGCCGCCCCGATTAAAAAAAACCAGACCCGGATGCCCGGTGCCCCGACTGCGACCGTAGAACGGTAATAACCTGGCCAAGTCACTAGAAAATACCAAACGACTCTTCTTGTTCACCTTCTCCCGCTTCGGCTCATAGTTCATGGGCAACTGGCGAATATAGGTATCCAGCGGCAACAACTCATCTTTCTCTCGAATAGGATGCAAACCATTAGCCAGCAGCAACGCGTTGACTTCATTGGTCCTCTTTTGCAGATCAGCGAGGGAATCCCCACGGGTAAACAGCGTTATAACAGTGGGCAACAGATAGTCCCCGTGGGACATCCATTTCAAGGCTTCCTTGGCATCCTGCTCAGCCGCCATCGCTTCTGCTGTTTCACCCTTTGCTGAATTGAGCACCTGCACCACATGATTCTCAACGAGATCTTGAGGTTGAAGCGTCACGCATAGGGAAAGAATGCTGCCCTCTGGCAGCTTATCGAACAAGGCATACAGGTTATCGCCAACCTGTCGCTCACCGGTAAAGTGACCGGGCAATGGCTTCCTTCGCAACGCATCCACGGTGATCGCTCTATGTGGCAAGTCATCGAAGTACCAAACGCCCTGACCGCCATCGGATGAAGGCTGAGAAAGAAACAATAGGTCGGACAGATCGTGACTAAATGCCCGTTCCTGCTTTTCGGGAAGTGACATTAGCTCAGTGAGCCTATCCAAATCCCCTTCCGTCACTTCAGCCTTGGGATTAAACCAACGCAATAACCACGCATAGAGATCATGGTCATCACATCGTCGAATACCAATGCCTGTGGCTGCCATCTGGGTGACAAAGCGTTCCGCGACCTGGTTGATTTCGGTAACGGGGTCGATATGTTCGTTATCATTTAACTCTCTCCGGCGATACAAAAACACTCGCACACGGCGCACCTTTCCTCGCCAGCTACCGCCCGTCACCGTGTTATCTTCGAATAGCCCGGCGCTCTGCGTCATACGCTTGAAATGCCTTTGCATACGGGAAACAAAGTTACTTGCCAACAAACGGTGCTCTGGGGTTTGCCTACAATGGCTCTCTGTATAGGTATTTAAAGATCGTGATAATGCCGATAGCGAGTCTTCATCTGAGACAAAACATTGCAATACAAAGGGGTTATCGTGTGCCGGAATCGTGTGGTTGATGCAGGTTTGTATATTGGCCTGAACTTCTTGCAAGAATTTACTTGAACGCGCTTCAGTGGAAACGCCAGTAATTTCAAACATCGCTGCAGCACTAAAACCATCTTCGAGGGTAAACGTCTCTGAGGACTCATCGTAGTCTACCCACGGTAACCAATCGCTTAACGACGCGGGGTGACGATAGAGTGCATCCACATCAGCATCCGTAATCGCTGAATCACGCTTCGACTGCTTGCCTTTTAATTGCTTATCCGCCATATCTATTCCCATCCTGCCTGTTCACCCGGAGCCGCAATATGATCCTGGATGTAAAGCCGGAAAAAGGTGCTATATCCTGGTACCGGGTAGCCCGCAGTGGTCAGATGCCTGAAAACATACATTCGCAGTGTCGGATTAGGTAACCACTGAAACTCATCTTGTTCAGCATTGGCCTCATCGACGGCGGCACGTTGCGGCCTCACCAGCTGGTCACCGTTAGCATTGTGGAATTTTTCATCGTGAATGCTCTTCATAGAAGGCATATCAGTGCCAAATACTTTTGCCTTGGAAGTAGTGCAACCAGACAGTAGTCCGGCATTAATCCAAATCGTGATTAATATCAGAATCATTTTTCGCATAGCGTAATCTCCTTGCAATCGAACTTTTATCCAGTGGCAAACTGCGGTCTAAATGGACGGATACCTCTACCCCCGGATTCACCACCACTGCATCAAAACTTTGTTTTTGTCGTGCCAACAACCACCGGCTGACTTCATCCGTTGCGGATTGCACTGCCTCGCCAGCAACCAGTTTATTAATGTCACCCACGACCGTACTTGTTGTTGATCCAGTTAATGATGATGTTTGCCTCTGCTGCTGTGCTTCGGCATAGGCAGAACCCGCCGCCCCCAATCCTGCCAGCCCAATACGCTGGGAAATAAATGAGGGTGCGTTGGTGACAAAGCGCCCGGCCACACAGGGCACACCGCTAGGGTCAGAGATGTAGCCCAATGGTTGTCCCTGGCTACTGTGGTTCACGATAGAGCCGTCCTCAAAGATGAACGTTGCCGATGTCAGGCGAGCGCTGACACAGGAGAGATTCCAGTCACCAAAACCCAAACCACTGAAAATCATGCCCTCGACCTCTGGCATATCGTGACCATTGGCTAACAGATTTTCCTTGCCGATATAGATTTTTACCGGATAAGGATCGGGTGTCTGTCCCTCCACTGGAATACGGCCAATCAAAGCCGTTAGTGCCAGTCCGTCCGTCAACGTTGCATCTTTGGGTATCGTATAAATCGGCTCGACAATAATCTGATGTTTCTTCTCAGGATCTTGTACCTCTTTATTCGCTTCAGTCGTATTAGGTGAACGGGGTAGCAATCCAGTAAAGCGACCTTTATTGCCTTCCGTTGTTTCTGGCTCAACATAATCAATAGGGTTATACCAGGCACCCTGATCTGGATTGATCGGAATCACATTCTGACCATCAAAACCAAAACCAACGGGCAACCCGTCCTGATTTAATTGCCCAATGTCAGCTGAGCTTTTATCTTCTTTCAAATCCTTAAGTTCACGTCTTAGCTGACTGAGATGCTGCTGAAGCGAACCTATGGTCGCCGTGGTTTCATTCAGTGCTTCCTGGGCCTGCTGATTTGCCGCTTCCAGCTTTGATACTTTTTGCTGATTCTCCAGCACCCTACCCATGTTTTCTTTAGTCGATGCATTCAGCGTATCCGCTTTTTTTACCGCTTCTCGGGCGTAGGCCTGCAATGCTTTGATAGTATCGGTCTGCGTATCACCGTCCTGAGGCTTGGCCGCAGGGTCATATCCAGGCATCTGTTCAACAGGCTGGTAACTTTCCTGTGGCTCCGAGCACATCACGAGTGACAGGCAGCCAATGGCCAGCGCAGCACCTCCAATCAGTAACGGATTCATGCGCTTTTCAGCCATCTTGCATTTCCTCTTTACCGGTTTGCCCACTTTGAAGAACCCGGCTGTCAATCGGCAAGGACAGGCTTTCCACGAAAGACCGATTCGAGACCAAATACAAGGTGGTTGTATCTGTTTCGTCACCCATTGCCCCTAAGCGATCATGTTGCAATGTCGCCGTCAGCCAATCTCCACGGACAAGATAACTTAGGTCTAGTGCCTGGAGAGAATCAGATCGTTCAAACTGTAACTGCAGCGACTGTCGCGATAAATTACGCACTCTAACCGCAGTCACTGTTAATCCATGGCCTTGCCACGAAGCTATAGGCACCGTTTCTATAAGACCACCGCGAATCAGTGGCACTGACGTTTTTGATTCAACCGGAATTCGTTTAATCGCGCTGTCACCATCGACTAACCGCTCCGGCGCATAGAGTTGTTGCGCAGCGTAACGGGTCAATCGGATACGCCAGTCCTCTGTCGTTCTGTACGCAGTTGCTTCCTTACTGCGATTCCGAGTGTTTTTCTTTGTCATCACAATCAATTCATCGCTAACTGCCGCGACTTCACTGGCTGTTATATCTAACAAATAGACTTGCTGATCGTTCAGCCCCTGAATACGAAGACGGGTTGTCGGAAATGGTTCCATTGCCCTGATATACAAAACGCCGTTTGCCGCCAGCACTGACACATGGCGTTTAACCGTATCAGGCAACCAATAACGCACATCATCTGGGAAATGAATAATGCGCTCATTACCGACTTGCAGATGAACGTTAATGGGGCGTTTATCCCAAAGCACGCGCTCTGATGCATCGGCTAGGACGGTAGCAGAGGCTAAAGTCAGTAAGATCACAAACAACCTTTGGATACAGCTTTTCATAATTCACCTCCAGGACGCCGGAACGGTTTTCCAAGCTGATCCTCTGATAACAGCACTGGGCGCATGGCTTCATTGCAGGCTAATGCCAACCCCCAGGGATTAACCTCTTTATCAACATCGAATCGAACAACACGCAGGGGGTAACGCAACAACACGTCCTTAACTGGATGGCCTCCAATCGATTCCGTGACATTGACATCCAGCCAGATTCTCCACGCACTGCTGGTTTCAATCTGGACACGTTGACGGGTATAAGTTTGACCGAGAATTTCCTGTACTGAGCGAACCCGTTGTCGCAGCTCACCCAGTTCCTGTTTGGTATTCATATCCGCTTCCAGCGCAGCTCGACATCCCGGTGTAAGAAAACCCTGGAGTGCGTATATCTGCTTGGGATAGTCCTTCTCTCCGTCACTTGGCCAGCGGTTCAATTGCTGGAAAATGTAATAAGCAAAGGTATATACCGTCGGCGCTGGCACACTATCAAAATTGGTTACCAGCCCCTGGGTTAAATCGGGAGGAATATAGAGCCGTCGAGTTTCCTGCAATACGCCGTTACGCCACCAAAGCGCGACTACTGCAACAAGTAAACACACTACAAGGATACGCAAAGTACGAATATGATCACTGGTGGCCAGCAATCGCTGCCGCGCCTGGTTGTTTCTGATTGCCGTTGGTTTATTGATAGACTTTTTCATCATTTCAGTCTCCGGCCAATATCCCAAACCCGGCTTTGCCGTATAAACGAGGAACGCAACAAGTGAAGATCTTCAAGCCATAAGCGTAGCCGCAACTGGTAGTAACCCAGTGGCCTGCCCCGTTTAAGTTTCTGTAATACCGTTGCCCCAATGACGACCCAGGCAATCACCAATAACAAACCGATGCCGACGCCCATCATGAGATAGCCAAACAGACCGCACACAATGACACTACCGGGCACCAGAGCGATACCGCCCACAGTGACCAGCAGCATCAATTCTGAGAGAGAGCAACCTCTGAAGATCGACGGCTCAGCATTCAGGCGCACCGGTAACAGTTCGTTAGCTTGCTGCGATTCCATGCCTCAGATGATTCCAACGGCTTCGTTCAGGAAGAAAGACACGATGGCCAACAGCACACCGGCGATGACTGCGGTCAAGCCCACAGAGCCCCAATCAGGATCATTGGAGCTGCGCGCTTCATTGAATTTGGAGAGCAGTATCCAACCGATCCATAAGAAGCCAGCTCCGGAAATAGCGAGTGCAATATAATCGACAGCGTCGCCTGTCCAGCCCTGCATAAAGGCTAAGTAGTTGCCGTTAGGCGCACCGCTCGACGGATCGACAGGTGTCGGTAGCTGTGCCTGAGCTGATATTGAGACCAGCCACAGCCAAAACATCGATAAGGGAGCAATATTGCGCTTCTGTTTAATAGTAGATTCATGCATTACGGGGTTCATAGTCTTCCTCACGTTACGAGCTAAAATTTTCGCGTTTTATGTTTTTCGTTAGCGCTATCGCAGTAGGAAGCCAAGAACGAGGGTTAAAAAAATTGAGCGGACTGACCGAGTCAGAAAATCATAGAAATTTATTTTTCGGTGCGACCAGGCTTTCCACTGAGTGACAATGACCCAGGCGACCCAGATATAGAGCACCGAATACAAGATCAAGAGAATCGTTAGACTAAAGCTACCCATAGGCACGCCTAGCGTTGCTCCGGTGAAAGCAGCCTCCTGGGACGCAGAGACGGCCATCAGCGATAATCGCCTTCGATGGGAGGTAACGACCGAGGCTCACGCCGCATAGTGTTGGCGGCATCGACAATGCCTTGTTGGATTTTTTGCAGATCAGCTCTCAGGCGCTGGTAATCGACCAACTTCCGGTCATGTCGATTCGCTGCCTGCTGGGCTTCATCAATGATTTTCGTAATAGCTTCCAGCTCTGCATTCAGGCGCTGGAGTACAGATCGTTCCTGGTCAGTGACGGCATAGGCAGGTGCAGAGAGCACAGCTACCAATAGGATGAGAGTTTTTGTCATTCGCATGATCATTGTCCTTTGTTGGAGCAATGATCATGGAATCTTTGGATTAGCTGTAGAGGAAAGCTTTCAGGGGACTAAGAAATTAATACCGAGCAACGGGAAGCCTTGTCCTCCCACGTCAAGCAATCATCAGCTACTACCTGACTAGATCAATCAAAAATCGGTAGATTTCTACCATAGCAAACGTGTCACGCTCACAATACTTCAATAGGTCAGCCGCGATTTTTTCTGCTTCGTCCGGTGCAGCATTGATCAT
>CAYWXW010000031.1:0-28870 GCA_964462265.1 uncultured Porticoccaceae bacterium
GCTTGTTGACATGACGGCGAAACCCGTCCTTTATTTCGCTATCTGTTTTTTCGCCTTGCTTATCATTAGCCTGTTACTGCTGGTGCTGTTGATTCGCTACCAATTAGCCCGCCTTATAAAAAGCACGGCTCTGGATGACAGCGACCTGACACCGGCAGAACTCAACGAGCTGATCAAAGAAAAACTCTTTCAGAGGAAAGTGACTCCCCCTACCCCCAGCCTTGATATTGCGATGGCCGAAGAAGATTGCCCCGCGACTGAGGTCTTCAGGCAGTACGACATCAGAGGCAAGGCGAACAGCCAAATTAACGACGACTTCGCCCTGCGCCTGGGCAAGGCCATTGGCTCCGACATGGTCAATAGCGGCCAACAAAACTTGCTCGTTGGCTGCGATGGCAGAACGTCCAGCCCCACGTTGAAAGCGGCTTTCATTGAGGGCGTTCTCTCAACGGGCTGTCACGTAATTGATGCCGGCTTGATACCAACACCCCTGCTTAACTTTGCGCTGGCAACCCTCAAGACTGTGGACTCAGGGGTGATGGTAACGGCCAGCCATAATCCAGCAGAGGATAATGGCTTCAAAATCTATTACAACCAGCAGGTGATCTCCGGTGCTGAAATCCTCAGCCTGAAAACGGCGATGGATGCGCGCATCTGGAAAAGCGGGCAAGGCGAGCAACAACACCTCGATATACTCGGTGAATATACCGAGGCACTGGTGAAAAATATTGCCCCCAGCTCAAAACAACTACGAGTGGTTATCGACTGTGCCAATGGCGCGGCCGGGCCGATGGCGCCAGCCCTGTTTGAAGCGCTGGGTTGCGAGGTCATCCCCCTTTACTGCGATATCGACGGCACCTTCCCCAATCATCCGCCAGACCCCTCAGTGCCCGATAACCTTATTGACCTGATTACCATCGTCAAACATGAGGAGGCCGATCTGGGTCTCGCTTTTGACGGTGACGGCGACCGCCTGGTGGCCATCACGGCAGAGGGTCGCATCGTTTGGGCAGATGAGTTGTTGATGATCTTTGCTCGCGATGTGATTGGCCACTACCCAGAAACCGATATTGTCTTTGACGTTAAATCAACGCGGCGACTGGGCAGTCTCATCAGCAATTATGGCGGCCACCCCATTATGTGGAAAACCGGACACTCCAATATACGCCGCAAGATTTCAGAAAGCGGCGCACCACTGGGTGGCGAGTTTAGCGGCCATATTTTCTTCAATGACCGTTGGTTTGGTTTTGACGACGGCCTCTATGCCGCCGCTCGTTTAATCGAAATCATTGACCAGCGGGAGCAGAGCCTCGATGAAATAGTTGCCGGCTTTGAGACCTGTATTTCTACACCTGAGTTGCGTATAGCCGTTGCCGAGAGTCAAAAATTTGCCATCGTCGACAAACTTGCCGAAAATATTTTCCCCCAGGCAAAGCGCATCGCCATCGATGGCTTGCGCCTGGAATACCCCGAGGGCTGGGCTTTAATTCGCGCCTCCAATACCTCCGCTCACTTGACACTGCGCTTTGAAGCAGATGATCAGCAAATGCTATCCCGGTTACAGCACCAACTAAAACAGAAATTGATTCCATTATTACCCGATACAAAATTGCCCTTTTAACCAACCGCTCTTTTCATAAAAAGGGCTCGGGAGTTCTCTACCACCATGTCTTTATCTCGTGACAATGCGCTGCAAACAGCGAATATTCTGACCGAAGCACTGCCCTATATTCAAAAATTTACCGGCCGCACTCTGGTTATTAAATTCGGCGGCAACGCCATGATTGATGAACAATTGAAGCAAAGTTTTGCACGGGATATTGTGCTGATGAAGCTGGTTGGTATTAATCCCGTTATCGTCCACGGCGGTGGACCGCAAATTGGCGAACTCCTCGACAAGCTCAACATAGACTCTCATTTCGTCGACGGCATGCGGGTCACCGACAGCAAAACGATGGATGTTGTTGAAATGGTACTGGGCGGTGCGGTTAATAAAGAAATCGTTAGCCTGATCAATCACGCCGGTGGCAAAGCGATTGGCATTACCGGTAAAGACGGGCAATTAATTACCGCCCGTAAAATGGTCGTAACCCGAAAAACTCCTGAAATGGAAGTACCAGAAATTATCGATATTGGTCAGGTCGGCGAAGTTGAACATATCAACACGGGGGTTATCGACATGCTGACCAGTGGTGATTTTATTCCCGTTATCGCTCCCATTGGCGTTGATGCCGAAGGTCACTCTTACAATATCAATGCCGACTTGGTAGCCGGGAAAATTGCCGAAGTCCTGCAGGCTGAAAAGCTCTTACTACTCACCAATATCGCCGGCTTGCTCGATCGCGACGGCACCGTACTGACCGGCTTGTCCACCGAGCAGGTAGATGACTTAATTGCCGATGGCACCATCAGCGGCGGTATGCTGCCGAAGATTCGCTGCGCTCTGGATGCCGTCAAAGCCAATGTTCGCAGCGCCCATATTATTGACGGCCGCGTCAGCCACGCTGTGCTATTGGAAATATTTACCGACGAAGGTGTCGGCACACTGATTACCAATCAGGCCAACTAGCTTTACCCTATGCCGCCCATTTTATATTTCCAATGCTCATAGAGACCTTAGCCCTATAATGACAGCCTCCTCTTCGCCAAAACCTGGCCCTTCCCGCCGCGAGACCATCCTTCAGGCATTAGCTGAAATGCTGGAAGAATCGCCCCAAAAAAAAATCACCACTGCCGCATTGGCAAAAAAAGTGGGCGTTTCGGAAGCGGCGCTGTACCGGCACTTTCCCAGCAAAGCACGAATTTATGAGGGCCTAATCGATTTTATTGAGGATGCTCTTTTCAGCCGCATTAGCACCATCGTTAAAGATGCACACGACACGCAAGAGCGCTGCCGCATGATCATCACGCTGTTATTGAGCTTTTCAGAAAAAAATCCGGGGCTATCTCGAATCCTTAGCGGTGATGCTTTGACCGGTGAAACCGAGCGCCTGCACAACAGGGTCAATCAGTTATTTACACGCATTGAAGCGCAAATCAAACAGGTCTTACGGGAGGGGGAGCTTCGAGAAAATTGTCGAACACACTTGCTGGCTTCTGCCACCGCCGAACTACTACTGGTGATAGCGGAGGGGAAAATACGACAATATGTGCGCAGTAATTTCACCAGCCTACCCACCAACCACTGGCAGGAACAATGGCCCGCCCTTGAGGAAACTATCTACCTCCGCCCCACCTAATTTTCAGACGCAGCCTCTTTTTGAGCCTTAAGCTGACGGTAGCGCTCTATATAACCCTGATAGCGCTCTTCCACCTTCTCATATTCCTCTTCCTTCAGCTCTAATAAACTCTCGGATTTTTTCACCTCAAGCTCAAGCTCAAACAAAGTCTCAGTGACATTTTTTGGCACTTTCCGACCGCCACGCTGATAATTTGCAGCGCGCTGCTGCTCGAAAGCGATCCGTCTTTTACTACCCTTAATGTTGGTATTTATGCCTTTGACTTCTCTGTCGAGCTGATCCAGTTTACGCGCCATCGCCGCTTGAATTTCCATGACGGAGCTGTAGCTAATCAGAATAAAGCGGTCTTCCTTTTCACGAGCGGCCAATGCTTTTTTGCGCAACGCCTTCTCTACGGCATTCTGCGGCACCGAAGGCTCAACCGTATCCAGCAACTGCCCCGTTGAACTAAGAATGTCGTAGCCCTGAGCAACATAAGCCGGTGGAATCTTGTCATCGATAACAACAATACCCTCGCCATTAATATAACGGTAAAGCCTTGCGCCGGGAGCACCATGACTAACACTGACCCAGCTCAGTAGCAGCAAAATTAAACAAACCCTTTTAAAACCTTCCATCAAATTTTCTCAAAGCCCATTTTTTAAACGCCATATTGTTGTTGATAGCTTGTTACCGCTTCCAGTGTTGCCCCGCCAGTCGATTGCTCGCCAACGTAGGTCATAATATGGCTGATATCTATGATGCTCTTCACATCCAGGCAAAACTCCTGTTGCAGCGCCTGTATTGCCGAGAGACCACCATCGCGCCGCTCTTTCCTATCCAGCCCAACCAACACACTGGACACCTCAGCCCCCGCTGCATCAATCAAAGCGAGAACTTCGCGAATGGCCGTCCCCGCCGTAATCACATCATCGACAATCAGCACGCGACCCGACAGAGGTGCGCCCACTAAAGTACCGCCCTCACCATGAGCCTTGGCCTCTTTACGATTGAAGCAATAGGGTACATCGCGGTCGTAGAGCTCGGACAGCGCAACAGCCGTCGTCGCAACCAGGGGAATCCCTTTATAGGCAGGACCAAAAATGACATCGAACTCAAGGCCGCTTTCGACGATGGCCTGAGCATAACAGCGCCCCATTATCGCCAGGGCTCGACCCGTATTAAAATTACCCGCATTAAAGAAATAGGGGCTCACTCGCCCCGACTTCAGTGTGTACTCGCCAAATTGCAGCACCCGGTGCTCAAGCGCCAGGTCAATAAACTCTCGTTGATAATTTTTCATCTAGCCAATTCAATTGAATGTGATTAATTGAGAACTCCGCCGGAGATCGCAAGACGGGAAGAAATTAAGCTTAACTTTTCCCCTGTTTAGCAGCTTAAGGTATCATACATCGTTCAAAATAGAAGGCGGGAATATGCGTTTAATAAGTGCTTGCGTTGACGGCATCCATCAAGCTACCGAAAGGGGTCTTTTCGACTGGCTGAAGGAGCAAGATGCAGAAATTATCTGCCTGCAAGACTTGCGCGCCCAGGCGCCAGAGCTTGAAGATAGCCCCGCGTTTCAGCTCGACGGCTATTTCAGCTATTTCTTTGACTCGCCCACCCCGCAAACTAACGGTGTTGCCATCTACACCCGTCAGGCCCCGAAGGCGATTATGTTTGGTTTCGGCCTCACTTCCGGCGAGGATATGGACGGGCGCTACCTGCAAGCCGATTTCGACCATACCAGTGTCGCCTGCCTGCTTGCTCCCCACGGGGGTGAAGATGCCTCGATCCGCGAAATGAAAACGCGCTTTTTTAGTGGCCTGCAAAGCCAGATGCTAAAAATTACCCGTAAACGCAGAAATTATATTTTCTGTGGTAATTGGCAAATGGCCCACCGTGACATCGATGTACAAAACGCTGAAAGTCATAGGGACGAATCAGGCTTTTTAGCCGAAGAGCGCCAGTGGCTCGACCAGCTCTACAACGACATTGGTTATGCCGACGCCTTTCGCATCTCTAATGCAGACAACGACGAATTTAGCTGGTGGCCTTCGGGCGAAATGGGCAGCGGCGACGCCTGGCGCACCGATACCCAAATTATTTCTAAAGCCCTCGTCAACCAGGTCGAATACGCCGTGCTCTATAAAGCCAAGGTGTTCTCTAGCCACACCCCGGTAATTATCGACTACGACCTGCACGAGCTGTAGACAAACGAGCCCCTAATTCTGTGCCAGGGCCATGCGCTGAACCTTAACCAAATCAGCAATGCCGCGCTTGGCTAACTCGAGCATGGCGTTGAGTTCATCCTGATTAAACGGTGCAGCTTCCGCCGTGCCTTGTACCTCGATAAAGCCACCCTCGCTGTTCATCACCACATTCATGTCGGTTTCAGCCTGTGAATCTTCCGTGTAATCGAGATCCAGCACGGGCATGCCTTTGTAGATACCCACAGAAACTGAAGCGACAAAACTCTGTAAAGGGCTTTTGGTGATGCGTTTTTTACTCAGCAAATACTCGACAGCATCGGCCAGTGCCACATAGGCACCCGTTATCGACGCCGTGCGTGTGCCGCCATCAGCCTGAATAACATCGCAATCAATATTGATGGTATTTTCACCGAGAACACTCATGTCCACCGCTGCACGCAATGAGCGGCCGATCAAACGCTGGATTTCCTGAGTTCGACCACTCTGTTTACCCCGCGCCGCCTCCCTGTCCATGCGCGAGTTGGTCGAGCGCGGCAACATGCCGTATTCCGCCGTGACCCAGCCCTGCCCCTTACCCCGCAAGAAACGCGGCACTCCAGGGGTGACGCTGGCAGTACAAATGACTTTAGTATCGCCAAATGCCACCAACACCGAGCCCTCGGCATGACGGGTGAAATTGCGGGTGATTTTAACGCTGCGAAGCTGTTCGGGACGACGTCCACTGGGGCGCGACATAAAAGGATCCTTAATAGAGATGAAAAGTTAATACTGAAGTTAAAACGAGCAACAAACACGAGTCCTGCTCAAGAGCGCCTATTGTAGCGAAATTAGTCCCTTGAGTTGCCACCGGTGTTTGCTAACATGAGCACTGACCGCAACATCGAGCTCGAGCAAGAATGCCAAGAAGTATGACCGCCTTTGCCAGCGCCAGTGCCAAATACCCCTGGGGCACAGTGACCTGGGAGCTGCGCTCAATTAATCACCGCTTCCTCGAGGCTACCTTTCGACTGCCCGAAACTCTGCGCCACCTCGAAATTAATTATCGTGAAAAACTGCGCCAGTTTGTACAGCGTGGCAAGGTTGACTGCGCTCTGCGCATTGATCTTGCCCAGGGCAGCGCCACCGGCATTAACCTCGATATTGCGCACCAATATCTCGCTGCCTGTAAAGAAATTCAGCAATTAATGCCAGATTCACCCGCGCCTCTATCGCCGATCGACGTTCTACAGGTGCCCGGCGTGATGCAGGAAAACAAAGTCGACACGCAAACGCTTCAAGCGGCAACGCTAGACGTTTACAACAAGGCTTTGCAGAAACTGGTCGATGCTCGCAGTCGCGAGGGCGAACGCCTCACTACCTTTATCGGCGAGCGACTGGAAAAAATCAGCCACGAGGTCACCAGCGTCCGCACTGTGCTACCGCAACTCATGGCTCAACAGCAGCAAAAATTGCGCGATAAACTACAACAGCTTGCCGCCCAGCTCGATGAAGAAAGACTCGAACAAGAGCTGGTCTATCTGGCCAACAAATGTGACGCCGACGAGGAGCTCGATAGACTTGAAACTCACATCGACGAGTTTTATCGCGCCCTCGACAGCACCTCACCCCTCGGCAGACGGCTCGATTTTCTGCTGCAGGAGTTGAATCGCGAGGCCAACACTCTGTCGTCCAAATCCCAGGCGGCAACAACCACCCACTCTGCCGTTGAATTAAAAGTACTGATCGAGCAAATTCGCGAACAAGTGCAAAACCTCGAATAGCAGGAGAGACTCCACAACATGACTCAGCGCGGTACCCTCTACACTATTTCAGCACCTTCCGGGGCGGGCAAAACCAGCCTCGTCGCCGCTTTGCTCGAAAAAAGTCCCAACCTTCAGGTTTCCATCTCCCATACCACCCGGCCCAAACGTCCGGGCGAAACTGACGGTGTGAACTATCACTTCGTCAGCAAAGAACAATTTCAGGCAATGCTCGGCCAGCAAGCCTTTCTCGAACACGCTGAAGTATTTGGCAACTATTATGGCACCTCCCGGCAATGGGTTGACGACACCCTGGCCAGCGGCTGTGATGTTATCCTCGAAATCGACTGGCAGGGTGCGGCGCAAATCCATCGGCAACTTCCCGACACCGTCAGTATTTTTGTCCTGCCCCCCAGCAAAGACACCTTACTGGAGCGGCTCACCCAACGCGGCCAGGACGGGCCCGAGGTGATTGCCCAGCGCGTTGCCGAAGCACAGGCCGAAATGTCTCACTTTGCCGCTGCCGACTACCTCATTATCAACGATGTGTTTGCCACCGCCCTCGAAGAGCTGGCCCTGATTATCAACAGTGGAAAACTACTGCTCAAAAAACAACAGCACCAGCACCAAGCCCTGATAAAAGAACTACTGTTATAAATCTGCCTTTTTCATTATAATTGCCGGTCGAGTAGAAATTTAATCGCGTTACAAAGAAGGTATAGTTTTAATGGCTAGAATCACCGTTGAAGATTGTCTGGATCATGTTAAAAACCGTTTTGAGCTGGTTCTCATTGGCTCCAAGCGCGCTCGTCAATTAGCCATTGGCGGTAAAGAGGCCATGGTTCCCTGGGAAAATGACAAACCGACGATCGTCGCCCTGCGTGAGATTGAAGACGGTCTGATTGATGCCAGCATCCTCGAGGAAAAAGAAGAGACCCACGAGATCCTCTCCCTGGATATGTTAACGGCCAACCTCAACGCCGACGAAAACACCGCACCACCCGCCATCGAAGAGTAAGTCACCACCCGGAGGAAAGACTTGCAAGCGCTCGATCTTCTCAACGACAAGCTTTCCTCCTACCTCGAACCTACGGAAGTCAAAAAGGTTCTGCGCGCTCACAAATTTGCCGAGCGCAGCCACGACGGACAGTTTCGACAAAGCGGCGACCCCTACATCGTCCACCCTATTGCCGTCGCCTCCATCCTCGCCGACATGCACATGGATCACGAGAGCCTAATGGCCGCTTTGCTGCATGACGTTATCGAGGACACCAATACCACCAAAACCCAGCTCAGCTGGCGCTTTGGCAAAACTGTTTCAGAACTGGTTGATGGTGTTAGCAAGCTCAGCGAAATAGAGTTTGCCTCCAAAGCCGAGCAGCAGGCCGAAAACTTTCAAAAAATGACCCTGGCCATGACTCGCGATATTCGGGTTATATTGGTCAAGCTGGCAGACCGTCTGCACAACATGCGTACCCTCGGCGTATTGCGACCCGATAAGCGTCGCCGCATCGCCCGTGAAACTCTGGAAATCTACGCTCCCCTCGCACAACGCTTGGGCATGAACGATATTCGTATTGAGTTTGAAGACCTCGGTTTTGCTGCACTCTACCCGCTGCGCTACGAGCACATTTCTCGAGCACTCAACAAAACCCGTGGCCACCGCAACGAACTGGTTGCCGATATCAAACAGGCCATTGAGCGCCAACTCAATCTCGACAACATTGAAGCCACCGTTGTGGGGCGCGAAAAACATCTCTGGAGCATTTACCAGAAGATGAAAACCAAGCAGCGCTCCTTCAAAAATATTACCGATGTCTTTGCTTTTCGCGTGGTCGTCAACAACGTTGGCGACTGTTACAGCACCCTCGGTATTTTGCACAACCTCTACAAACCCATACCCGGCGAGTTTAAAGACTACATCGCCATTCCTAAATCCAATGGCTATCAATCCTTACACACCGTGCTGGTCGGTCTGGATGGCGTACCCATTGAGGTGCAAATCCGCACCACGGAAATGGACGACCTCGGCAATTACGGCATCGCCTCACACTGGCTCTACAAATCGGGGCTCGAAAGCGCCCAGGGTAATGATCGACGCGCCAATCGCTGGCTCAAGGGCCTGCTTGAGATACAACAGCAGGCGGGCAACTCCCTCGAGTTTATCGAGCATGTCAAAACTGATTTATTCCCCGACGAAGTCTATGTCTTTTCCCCCCAGGGCGAAATTATTGAACTCCCCACGGGGGCAACCGCCGTCGATTTCGCCTACGCTGTGCACACCCAGGTTGGCAACACCTGTGTCGCCTGTGAGATTAACGGCCAGCTCAGCCCCTTGTCGGAAGTCCTGCAAAGCGGCCAGCGAATTCACGTCATCACCGCACCGGGGGCCCAGCCGAACCCCTCGTGGCTCAATTTTGTCCTCACCGCCAAAGCCCGTAGTGCCATCCGCCATTTTTTGAAAACCCAGCAGCACGACGAATCTGTCGACCTCGGTAAACGCCTGCTCGACCGGGCGCTCAATAGCTTTGGCTCTGGCTATCATCAGATAAAAAAATCACAAATCAAACACCTGCTTAAAGAAAGCGATGCCGAAACTTTTGAATCCGTATTGCAGCAAATCGGTCTCGGCAACCGCGTCGCCTATGCCGTTGCCAATGTGCTCGTACCTGAAAACAAACGCAAAACCGCTTCGCCAAAGCTCGATTCACCGATTTTGGTCGACAATGCCGACGGCCTAATCACCAGCTACGCGCGCTGCTGCCACCCCATACCCGGCGATCTGATTCTCGGTCATATCAGCCCCGGCCGCGGTTTAGTGGTACATCGCGACACCTGTAAAAACCTCAACGATGTCCGCTCCAATGCAGAAAAATGCATGCCTTTAAGCTGGTCGCCCTCGGTTAAGGGTGAATTCCCGGTCGAATTAAAACTGGAGGTCTGCTCAGATCGAGGCATCGTTGCCACCTTGGCAGCACGCATTACTGAGCAGGGTGCCACCATTGACCAAATTAATATCAAGGAGCAAGACACCCACTCCAGCCTGATTAATTTAATTATCGGCGTCAAAGATCGCATCCACCTGGCCAACATTATGCGCAGGATTCGCGGCTTAAAATCCGTACAGGCTGTGTACCGCGTAAAAAATTAAATCCAGTAAACCGAGCAAATTATCTCGAGAATTGCCCCATGCCCAATAAAGCCGTAATCCACACTGACAATGCCCCCCAGGCGATTGGCACTTATTCACAAGCCATTAAAGTCGATAATACCGTTTACCTTTCCGGGCAAATCCCTCTGGTGCCGGCAACTATGGCAATGATCTCCGACGATATCGACGAGCAAATTCAGCAGGTTTTTACCAACCTCAGCGCGGTCTGCGAAGCGGCTGGCGGCTCACTGGCCGACATTGTTAAGTTGAATATTTTTCTCACCGACCTGGTTCACTTTCCCCGGGTGAATGAAATCATGGGCCAGGTCTTTGCCCAACCCTATCCGGCCCGCGCCGCCATTGGTGTGAAATCACTACCCCGAAATGCCCTGGTGGAAATGGATGCCATTATGGTGCTTTGAGGATTTCACCTCGCAGCCCTGCACCAACTTAAGCCATGACCGCAAGATAGGCGGCCATATCAAACTCGGCAAACGACCACTGATAGGAAAGTCGAGAGGGGTGTCTGGGATGGCCGTGCTGACACAGCTTACCGTAGTGCAACCAGCGTCCGCCCCTGCTAACAACTTCCCGGTGCAGCTTGATACAGGCCTTTAACAAATAGGGGCGAGAGCTGATATTCACGCCCCAGGCCGCCCACATCACGGGTGGTTCGTCGCCAAAACTATCAACAATTTCAAGAATATTGCGCCGGGACAATCGGGCATTGTGCTCTGCCGGCAGATCTTGCGGGTCAGTGGCGCGCAGCGGATAGAGGTTAGCCATCACAAAACCAGCGTAGCCACTACACCGCGCCACCCGCTCAACCTTTGCCACGGTTGTATCGGCCTTTTCGCGGTTGGCTGTACTGGGGTTGAGTCCAATCACATAAAGCGGGGTACGACCGGATTTACCGAGGATGAAGCGCGCCGTATCACCGCGATTACAGGAATAGAGGTCATACATAGGGCTTAAACAAACCAGGCCTGAGCGTCGAAATGACTAAACAGGATAAACAATAAACTCCAGAAGGTTTTCATCCGGGTCGCGAATATACACACTGGTGCCACTATCGCGGCCGCCGTTGCGCCCACCGACACGTTCTACCGGCCCCTCTTCAATGTCGGCATTAAGCTGATCGAGCAATTGATGCAATGCCGCCTCTGTATCACCCCAGACAAAACAGAAATCCCCACAGCCAGGTTGCGCTGTTGGCCCACGCAAGGAAAATTTGCCCGACTGCCAGATAGCGGGGGTATGGAAATTAATTTTGTTGTCACCAAAGTGAATCGAATACAGCCGCTTACCGAAGTCGTCACTCACCTCGCAACCCAGCGCTGTGTAAAAAGCGATCATTTCATCGACTTTTAAAATGGGGATGGCAACGTGATCGAAGGCTTTAATCATTGTGTTTTTCTCTACGCTCCCAAGGCACAAGTATCTTAGACTGCGCCTATACCCCCTCAACCACCATCATATGAGACACCGCCGATTTATGCCGCGCCATTCTCGCCTCACGGTATTGCTCAGAATCAACCCAGGCCCGCGCTTGAGTCATTGACTCAAACTTTAATATCACCGTGCGATTGGGCGTACGGTTACCTTCAAAAACATCGACCGCGCCACCACGGGCCAGGTATTCACCACCGAAGGCTTCGATAGCGGCAGGGGCGAGCTTTTTATAGGCTTCATAAGCCTCGGGGTCAGTGACTTTGACATCGACGATTACATAAGCAGTCATATTGTTACCTTGTATTGAGAAATTGGCGAAGGCGCTATCTCGCTAGATAGTCGATGCTGGCACGACCAGTGTTTCAGCGTAGTTATCCAGAGTTTGCACCATCTGCTCCAGGCTATCGGCAAAACCCACCAAAATAATTTGCTCGACGCCGAGGTCGGCAAAACGCTTGACTGTATCCAGGTCGCACTCGGTATCGTAGGGTGAAATGGCGATTTCGATATCGCTCAGTGAACGGTCGTAAGTGGCCAGCATCTTCGATAGCTTTTCGAGTCGCTCGGGCAGTGTTTCCGGGGTTAAGCGATAACCCATCCAGCCCTGGCCAAACTCCGCAACACGACGTAGGGCAGGATTGCTCTCGCCGCCAAAGAACATCGGCGGGTGAGGTTTTTGTATCGGCTTCGGCCCCTGCACACACTCGGGCAGGGAGTAATATTCACCCTCAAAACTGGAGATTTCATCACACCAAAGACTGCGCACCACATGCAGGTAATCCCGGGTGCGGCTACCCCGGTGCTCGAAGGGCACATTCAAGGCGCCAAACTCCTCCGCCGACCAACCCGTGCCAATGCCCACCACCATGCGCCCGCCCGATAGCACATCAACATCGGCAGCCTGCTTGGCCAGATAGACAGGGTTGCGCTGGGGCAAAATGGTGATGCCGGTGCCCAGCTTAATCGTGGAGGTATGAGCCGCAAGGAAGGTCAGCACAGTGAAGGGTTCGATAATTCCCGTGTCAGCACCGAAGGGCGGTACACCGTCGTCACTATAGGGATAAGCCGATTCATAACTAGGGAAGTTGACCACGTGTTCTGCGGCCCAGATATGACTAAAGCCCCGCTCTTCCAACGCTTTCGCAGTGCCAATAATATAGTCCGGCTGTGATGCTACCGGCCCACCAAACAGTGTTTGTACGCCAAATTTCATAAGACGATTCCCTTGCAGCAGAGCCGATGCTTATCGAAAGAACGATGAAATACCGGCATTCGTTTATTGTGATTATAGTTGCTGAGAGAATTATTCCCGCTGCTGGGCTATTTGTCTATCACTGCTGCAAAACACCCTTTCTGTGCAGGGTGAAATTTAATCAGAAGCACTCACTCGACATAGTCGCCCTAGAAAGTCTCACGAATAGAACGCCAGGCCACACGCAAACCGCCGTGGGCAAAAGGTGGGCGAAAATAGCCATGTAATTCACCCTCGGGATTAATCAATATCAGGTTGCCACTGTGAGTCACCTGATAATTATCCTCGCCTTCAAACTCGGGTTCATAGGCGGAGTGTAGCTGGCGGGCAAAACCCATCAACGCAGCATGCTCACCACTGAGGCCAATAAAACTCGGATCAAAGCGTGCCAAATATTTTTGCAGTTGCTCGGGAGTATCGCGCTGGGGGTCAACCGTCACCATAATGACATTGAGGTCGGCCTGCTCTTCTGGCTTTAGCGCCTGGTAAGTTTCACTCAGCACAGCCATGGTGGTGGGACAAATATCGGTGCAATGACTGAAGCCGAAAAAAACCAGCGTCCAGTGACCGAGTAACTGCTCGGGCCCAAAAGTGCTGCCGTGCTGATCGGTGAGTGCAAACTCGACGAGCTCTGTTGGCTCCTCGAGCATCATCGCACCGTAATCGCGTAATTCGTAGGCATTCAAAATACGCGGGCTGGATAATTTCTTGCCCACCGCGACGATGGCGCACACAGCAAAAATCGCCACGGCGGCAACAATCAGCCGTATATTTCGCTTTACCTTAAGCTCATCAACCACTTTTTTTCCGCCTGTTAATTGTCGAAAATCCCTTACCTAACTTGCCGGTCCCAGGAGAGGAGGGGCGATCCAATAATGGTCGACCAACATAATGGCGAACAGGGCCAATAAATAAACGATGGAGTATTTAAAGGTGGCCATGCCCAGGTTCGGCTTGTCGCTAACCAGTAAAACAATCGCCCAGTAGAGAAAACCCCCGCCCAACACCAGCGCGCCGAGCAGATAAAGCCAACCACTCATACCCGTTAAATAAGGCATTACGGTGACGATAATCAGCAGCAGGGTATAGAGCAGAATATGTACCTTGGTGTAGTGCTCACCGTGGGTAACAGGCAGCATGGGCACATCGGCCTTGGCGTATTCGTCTTTGCGGTGCAACGCCAGCGCCCAAAAATGGGGGGGCGTCCAGATAAACACAATCAGCACCAGCAGCAACCCATAGCCGTGCACATCATTGGTCACCGCCGTCCAGCCCAGCAGGGGTGGGGCGGCACCAGCGAGCCCGCCAATGACAATGTTTTGCGGCGTTGCGCGCTTTAAATAGAGGGTGTAAACCACCGCATAACCGAGCAGGGAGGCCATGGTCAGCCACGCGGTCAGGGCATTGATATAGACCAGTAAAATGGCCATGCCGACAATGCCGAGCACAAGAGAAAAGGCCAGCGCCTGATTCGAGCTCACCCGCCCTTTGGCGATAGGCCGATTCAGCGTCCGTTCCATTTTTAAATCGATGCGTTGGTCAACCAGATGATTGATGGTCGCGGCCGACGCCGCACAGAGGGCAATACCGAGATTACCCAGCACCAGTATATCCACCGGTACCATGCCCGGTACGGCCATAAACATACCGATGGCGGAGGTGACGATCATCACCAGCACCACGTTGGGCTTACAAAGCTCGAGATAATCTCGCCAGCTTGCCACTTCGCTTTCGTTTTCCAGCTCTAATGTATTCATTTCAATCCTGTTCGACGGGCTTCTCGGCCATCCATATTTTTGTGCCCAGTGTAACAAGGCTAACTAATAACAGGGCGCCACCGGCATTATGCAACACCGCAACCGGTAGAGGGATAACTAAGAGAACATTGGTAATACCCAAACCCACCTGCACGGCCAGTACCGCCAATATCGCCACCGCCATGCGACGCACACCGCTGTGGGCAACCTTAAAAAGGAAAACACTAAAAGCCAGCAAGTAAATACTGGTAATAACGGCACCAACGCGATGCATCATATGAATCGCCACCCGCGCTTCACTGTTTAGCAAACCGCCGAGATAATTGGGGCCAATACCCTGAGTCACGTTAAAACCCTGAGCCAGATCCATTGTCGGCCACCACTCCCCACGGCAGGTGGGGAAATCGACACAGGCGACCGCCGCATAGTTAGAGCTAATCCAGCCACCCAGTGCAATTTGTAGAAAGACAATCACCACGCCGACAATTAATGCAGGACGCAGCCCTTGTAACTGCTGCCAATTGCTGTTGTCGGTTTGCCAGCGCTGGTTTTTTAAGCGCAGCGTAAAAAGCCAGAGCAGGGAAAAGGTACTGATCCCCCCGAGTAAATGTATCGTCACTACCTGGGGCCACAATTTCAGGGTCACCGTCCACATGCCAAACATACCCTGCCAAACCACTAAAAATAGTAGAAACAGAGGCAGGCGGAAAGGGTAATTGCGTGTTTCTCTCTGTCGCCAGGCAATTACGGTCAGGGCGACAATAAATAAACCCAGACTACTGGCAAAATAGCGATGCACCATTTCTGGCCAGGTCTTGTCCGTATCTACTGGCATGTGAGGGTAGAGGGCATCGGCTCGTGCGACGTCTTCAGCCTCCGTCGGCCAGGTTAAATGGCCATAACAACCCGGCCAGTCGGGACAACCCAGCCCTGCGTCCACCAGGCGCGTAAAGGCACCGAGCATCACCACCACGGCGGCAAGGCAGGTGGCAAATAGTGCAAGGCGGTAGCCCGACCTGGGCGTTGAAGGTTGGGGAGGGACCATGGCTTATAGCTCCGGAGAGTACTTAATAAGGTGTTTCAGGTCGCCCAATAAATCACTGCCATCGTGCTCGGGGGTGTAATACATCATCGCCACCCCTTGCTGGTCAACAAGAAATAAGCGTGGTGTATCGTTTGTCCACTGGGCATTTGTCGAGCCTATAAGTGCCGAAAAGTCTGCCAGGTCACCGCGTACAACGGTCAAATAGGGGTGCTCTCGCTTTAGAAAGGCTTTCATGTCGTTATCGAGAGGCGCACCAAGATTTAAAAACACACGCTTAACGCGCTGGGTTTTTTTATCAAGGCGAATATGAACCTGCCGCGAAGTATGCAAAAAATCACGGCAGGCATCGTCACAAGTCCCCACAAAGGGTAATAGCAGACGCCACTTTGGTGCCTGCTCCTGCCACAACCAGGCTTCACCCTGTTGATCGGTGAGCGGCATATCGGCCATCACGACGATGGGATTAAGTAAAGTACCGCGATTGTTAGTGCCTAAAATCGACAGCAGACGGTCTCGCTGACCATCGTCATTGGGGAATAACAAAAAGCCGCTCACCATCACGGCAAAGGTGGTGAAGATAATCAGCCACAGCGGTAGCTTGCTGGCTTTAGGCGTTTCTTCATTCATTGGGCGACTCTCATTTAAAGACTACTCATCAAGCTTTGTCGCTGAATTGCGCGCAAAGCGGGTACTGATGTTTGAATTGGCGAGCACGGTCAAAATAACCAAGGCTAAGGCCATGGCAAACCATTGCACAGCATAAGCCGTGTGTTTTTCGGGCTGGACATTAACGATGATCCAGTTAATTTTCAACTCTCTATTGGGGCTCTTCTCCAGGCGCAGGGAATAGGGGTAGACCTTGCCGCCGAGATTGCGCTCCAGTTTCTCGTGATCGAAATGCTGTATCACCAAAGGCGATACATCCGCAGCCCAAACGTCATCAGCCAGTACCAAATGTTTACCGAAAGGTTGGTACAGGTAACCGGTGAATGTTGAGGGCTCTTCCAAAGGCGGTATTGTCGGTAATTGACTGCGATCGAGACCACCGGCAAGCCAACCACGATTGACCATTAGCCAAAGCGACTCGCCTCCATTCATTACCACTTTGAGGGGAACCAGCACTTCATAACCCGGGCGCCCCCCGTGGACGCGATTATCGATCAAAAAAACCTGTTGCGGGTGAATCTCACCAGTGGCCGTCACTCGAAGGTAGCGCTGGGCTACCGTGCTATCGTCATGGTCTGGGGAGCGCTCTGAAGAGTACTCTGCCAAGTTATTCCCCCCTGTTAAGTCGTCACTATTGCCTACATCGGCAAACGCAAGCGGCGCATTGGCGTGTAAAGCAGACTGGGTAGCGAGTATCTCCCGCTTTTCCTCCGCACGGTGCAGTTGCCAAAAGCCCGCTGTTAAAGTCACGGGCAAGAAAAACATAGTGAAAGCCAGAACCTTCCAGTTCCACTGCCATTTGAATTTCTCGGGGGGAGTAATCTGCTCAGGACTGGCCATATGTGCTTAAATAAAAACCCCATCTATGAGGAGATTTGTAATGTGGCTGAAAGTCGTCATTGTGCTGTTGTTCATCGGCATTGTAATCAGCTTAAGTAGCGGACTGGTGTTTCTGGTGAAGGATTTTGGCAACTCGAAGCGACGCACCCTTTATTCACTGGGCATTCGCATCACTCTGGCCAGCTTAATGATGGGCCTTATTGTATATGGCTATTATACCGGCCAGCTGTTTAGTACTGCGCCATGGGACAAAAAAATTCACGCTCAACATGCTGAGCCGATGGAGATACAACCGAAGCCATAAAGCAGGCAGAAATAACAAAAGGCAGTGACAAAAATGGCCAGGTAGATACCTGGCCATTTTTATGTGGAACTTAAAAACGCTGTTTAAGCCAACACGTAGACGAAAAGAAACAGCCCTACCCACACAACATCAACAAAGTGCCAGTACCAGGATGATGCTTCAAAACCAAACTGATCGTCGGCGCTGAAGTGCCCTTTAAGGCCACGAATCAACTGAATCAACAGCATGAATGTACCCATGGTAACGTGAAAGCCGTGAAAGCCCGTCAACATGAAAAAGGTGCTGCCGTAAATGCCAGATTCCAGAGTCAGGCCCATTTCTGTGTAGGCGTGGTGGTATTCCTCATATTGAAGAACCAGAAAGATTAAGCCGAGAGCCACGGTGACGGCTAGCCAGATATTAAACTTTTTACGGTCATTGTGCTTCATTGCGTGGTGGGCAAAATGACAGGTCACACTTGAGATGAGTAGAACAACCGTGTTCCACAGAGGCAGCCAGCCCAACAATTTGTCCCAACCCGGAAAGCTTAAGTTTTGACCAGGACCAACAAATTTGTCACTACCAACAGCCTGAGCAGGTGTTTCCATCAGCGGCCATTGCGCGGTAAATTCTGGCCACACCAGATGAATCATGTCGCTTTTGTCACCTTCACCGCCCAACCAGGGTAGTGCCAGGGCGCGAATGTAAAACAGTGCTCCAAAGAAAACGGCAAAAAACATCACTTCAGAAAAGATAAACCAGCTCATGCCCCAGACATAGGAGCGCTTTAGCTGGTCGCTGTTCATACCGGCAATATTTTCGCGAATCACCGTTCTAAACCAGACATACATTACCGCAATTAACAGGGCGCTGCCGACTAAAAGAATACTGCTGCCACCATCGTTGAGCAAAAGCCCAGCCCCAAGAGCCATCAGGCCCAGGCCCATCGCCGCGAGAACCGGTAAGCGGCTCTCTTCTGGTACGTAGTAGTTACTATCTGTTGCCATTTTTATTTCTCCAATTCACCACGTTGCTATACGCGGTAACTAACAGGTGATTAGTTGATTGCTGCCACTTCGGCTGCCGTCGCTTCCGTCACATCAAACAGGGTATAGGATAAGGTAATGGTGGTCACACTGGCCGGTAACTCCGGATCGACGATGAACACCAGCCCCATTGTTGTTTCTTCACCCGCTTTCAGTGGCTGCTTGTTAAAGCAAAAACACTCGGTTTTGTGAAAAAATTCTGCCGCATTATTGGGTGTAACGCTGGGTATTGCCTGAGCAACCATGTCTCTAGAGGTCGGGTTTTTGGCATAAAATTCGACGGGAGTCTTTTCCCCCGGATGCACCCGAACCTGATACTCCACCGGCGAAAACTCCCAGGGCATGGCACCGTTATTAGTGGCTACAAACTGAATTTTAATTTCACGCTCAGCATCTACTGCTGCCGTGGGCCCCTCATACTGTCCCGCGGTTTTACCACCAAGCCCGGTGATTTCACAAAACACATCGTACAGCGGTGGCATCACAAAGACCGCAAAGACAAACATGCCAATCGCCGCTACCACCAACTTTAAGGTGATTTTTTGGGTCGCGTTGATTGGCATGCTCGATTTTCTCCCAGTTCCTACTTAACTTCGGGTGGGGTAGAGAAAGTGTGGAAAGGTGCTGGTGTTGGCAGCGTCCATTCCAGACCCTCTGCACCTTCCCAGGTTTTCTCTTCGCTAGTGGGCTTACCAGCAACGATGGTGTGGATAACATTGTAGAGGAACATCAACTGCGCTGCCCCGTACATGAAAGCACCAATGCTCGACACCATATTCCAGTCGGTAAACTGCAGAGCGTAATCAGCATAACGACGTGGCATACCCGCCAGACCCAAGAAGTGCTGGGGGATAAACGCAATGTTGAAACCGATAAAGGCAACCCAGAACTGCACCTTACCCATGGTCTCGTCATACATTTTGCCGCTCCACTTGGGCAGCCAGTAGTAAATGGCCGCTGTCATGGAGAACACCGCACCAGCAACCATCACGTAGTGAAAGTGCCCAACTACAAAGTAGCTGTCGTGGTACTGAATATCCGCCGGGGCAACCGCCAGCATCAAGCCGGTAAAGCCACCAAAGGTAAACAGAATAACGAAGGCGATAGAAAACAGCATCGGTGTTTCAAAGCTTAATGAGCCTTGAAACATCGTGGTTATCCAGTTAAAGACCTTCACCCCCGTCGGTACAGCAATCAGCATGGTGGCGTACATAAAGTACAGCTCACCCGCTATCGGCATCCCAGTGGTAAACATGTGGTGGGCCCAAACGATGAACGACAGGAAGGCAATTGCCGAGGTCGCGTAAACCATCGATGAGTAACCAAACAGAGGCTTGCGGCTGAAGGTTGGAATGATCGCTGAAACCACACCAAAGGCCGGCAAAATGATGATGTATACCTCGGGATGACCAAAGAACCAGAAAATATGCTGGAACAAGACCGGATCACCGCCACCCGCTGCATCGAAGAAGCTGGTACCGAAGTTAATATCCATCAACATCATGGTAACCACGCCGGCAAGAACAGGCATCACAGCAACTAACAAGAACGCTGTAATTAACCAGGTCCAGACGAAGAGGGGCAACTTCATCATGGTCATGCCAGGCGCGCGCAAGTTGAGCACGGTGGCAATAATATTAATGGCGCCCATGATGGATGAAGCACCGATAATGTGCACACCAAAGATGAAGAAGTTAACCGTATCGGGCGCGTAAGTGGTGGACAGTGGCGCATAGAAAGTCCAACCAAAGTTCGGCGCACCACCCTCCATAAACAGCGTGGAAGCCAGCAGGGCGAAACCGAAAGGTAAAATCCAGAAGCTGAGGTTATTCATCCTCGGCAAGGCCATATCTGGTGCGCCGATTTGCAGGGGAATCATCCAGTTAGCCAGGCCAACGAAGGAGGGCATGATTGCCCCGAAGACCATTACCAGACCGTGCATAGTGGTCATCTGATTAAAAAACTCAGGCTTAACTAATTGCATACCCGGTGCAAACAGTTCGGCGCGAATAATCATCGCGAACGCGCCACCGAGTAAAAACATTGCAAAACTAAACCATAGGTACATCGTACCGATGTCTTTGTGGTTCGTGGCGAACAACCAGCGACCAATACCTTTTGCGGGACCGTGTGCCATGTTAATTCCTCCCTATTGGCCTTGTTTGAATTTAAGTACGTCCAGAGGCTGAACCATGTCACCGACATCGTTGCCCCAGGCGTTGCGTTCGTAAGTGATAACCGCGGCCAGATCAACTTCTGACAACTGGCCACCAAAGGCTTGCATCGCCGTACCACTGACACCGTTGACCACGGCTTCGAGGTGACCAGCCACTGGGCCGAGGGCAATCGCGCTGCCCTTCAAGCCGGGGAATGCACCCGGAATACCTTCACCGTTGGCCATGTGGCAAGAAGCACAGGAACGATTGTAAACATCCTCACCCTTAGCCATCAGCTGCTCAAGGGTAAATGTTTGCTTGGCCATCTCGCGTTCGGCTGCTGCTGCAACTTTTTTCTCTGCCAGCCAGGCATCGTATTCCGCTTCGGGAAGCGCGTTAACAACGATGGGCATAAAGGCATGGCCTTTACCGCAGAGCTCTGCACAAAAGCCGCGATAGATACCGGGCTCATCAATCTTGGCCCAGGTTTCGTTAATAAAACCGGGGGTCGCATCGCGCTTAACACCCAGATCAGGCACCCACCATGAGTGAATCACGTCTTTGGCGGTAATCAGGAAACGTACCTTTTTGCCAACGGGCAACACCAAAGGCTCGTTCACCTCTGACAAGTAGTACTGTGTTTTTGGTGTTTCGTTATAAATAGAAGCCTCTGAGGTCGTCAGCTCACTCATAAACTCAACGCCTTCGCCGAGATACTCGTACTGCCACTTCCACTGATAACCCGTAATCTTAATATCGAGATCGGCTTCGGTGGTATCGTAAAGCTCGATCAGTGTTTTGGTCGAGGGAAAGGCCACCCAAATCAGAATCAACACCGGCACTATTGTCCACAACAACTCAACCGTTGTACTTTCGTGGAAATTAGCCGCCTTGGCACCCTTGGATTTGCGGTGGACAAACATGCTGTAAAACATCACGCCATAAACCACCACCGAGATCCATACACAGATCCAAACGACGGTCATGTGCAGGTCATATATGTCGTTGCTGACACCGGTAACGCCCTGGGGCATATTCAGTAAACTCCACCCACTTGTATATGCATCTTCTGCATGGGCTAACTGCCCTACAGAAAATAACAGTAACAGCGGGCTTAGCGCATACACGACAAGCTGCTTTACTCTAGATACCATTGCCTATTCTCTCCGGATTGCTTTATTGATCTTGTTCAGAAACACGAGAAAACCACGCGCCGGGCCGAATTGACCCACGCTAGTTATCTGAACCCCCCACCCATGCCCCCACTTTGTGCAATTTTTGCGAGGACACCTGCGACATTCTGTCGCTTCTTTTACCGATGATTTACGACTATTGTATTCCTCGCCTTCTCCCTTAAACGAGCAGACAGCAAAACACGCGTAATATCGACGCGGCGCGCATTGTACCAGAAGCCTGATTGAAAGGTCACCGCCAAAAAGCCAATAAACAGGGCAATCCCCTGGACCAACCCGTCAAGCACTTGACACATATCAAATACACGAGATCCCGTCCACATTCATCAACTCAATTAGCATTGAGATTAGCTCGCAACTTCCAGAATCGTTGTCGTGGGTGCCTTGCTTTTTTCCTGTTCTCAACTAGATTCCTAGATATGGATACTTTCAATCTGCGCCGCGATATCGAGCGCGCCAAAATTCTCGAACACCAAAGTGGGCTACTCGCCGCACAATTCCAGCTTAAAGCCCCTCTTTTACACCGCGCCATTAAAGTCACTGAGGGCAATACCATCGCCGTGTTACTCGACTTTGTTGTCCTTTATACGGAGCATGTTGCAGAGTTTGTCGATGTGCTGAGCATTATCGGCATCAATGCCAATTGCTGTGAATACACCGAAGCGGTGGTGAATTTTTGTATCGGCGCATTTGATCAGACCCTTCCGCAATTAAAAGGACAAAATACAAAGGAGCAAAATGAACTCGCCACCCTTATGGCTCAGGCCTATATCGCCCACCGGGTGATTGAAGAGGTTAACGAACACTTTGCTCAGCAGTGTAATGAGCCTTTAATTCCAATGGATATGACGCGCTCCAACCTCATTATTCATCAGTTAATCGGCGAACCCCTGGCCAATCAACTGGATCTTGTGGCCCAGGACGTCACCGAGCAACTGGAGCGAGACTACTTACGCTTAGATAGCGGCATCTTCGATCAAAATGCCAGCCGAGAAATTGCCTGGGGTATTGAGGTCACCCACTGGCCCTGTCTCACCGACACCTTGGCAGTGGATTTATTGCTGGGGCAGGGTAGTAGCAAGACCGTCAGTATTCACTGAGCCTGTGTAATTCGTTCTATTTTTTCACTGTGGCATCGACAAACTTAAGCGGCTGCCTGTCGAGATCACGGTTGGCACGGGTTTCTAAATCTGCGGAGGGCTGGCTAAACAAGGTCTCCTCGGCGAAATCACAACTGACACATTCGCGACAGTCTTTCTCGCCTTGCCGATAGACCACCAACTTGTCCATCTCGCCACAGCGGGGGCAAACAGCACCTGCAATAAAACGTTTAACCACTTTTGTCACCGTAGACTCCCGTTCAAACCCAGTCATAAAGCCCGCTATAATAACAGCTCACACCAACGACCAGGACGACGCTTATGCCACTCGACAATTCATCTGCCATTCGCAGCTTTAACGGCCACACCCCAACACTTGGCCAGCGCTGCTTTGTCGATAGCGCTGCAACGGTAATTGGCGATGTCGAACTCGGCGACGACAGCTCGGTCTGGCCTGGCGCGGTAATTCGTGGCGATATGCACTCGATTCGCATTGGTCAGCGCAGCAGCATTCAAGATGGCACCGTGGTGCACATTACCCACGCCAGTGACTACAACCCCGGCGGCTGGCCCACCAGCATCGGCAACGATGTCACCATCGGCCACAATGTCACCCTCCACGGCTGCACTTTGGGCAACTGTATTTTGGTGGGTATTGGCTCCACCGTCATGGACGGCGCGGTGGTGGAAGATAACGTGATTATCGGCGCGGGCACGCTAGTACCGCCCGGCAAAACCTTAAAGAGCGGCCACCTTTATTTCGGCAGCCCCTGCAAACAGGCTCGGGCATTGAGCCAAAGTGAAATTGACTACTTCCCTTATACCGCTGGCAACTATGTAAAACTGAAAGACCAGTATCTGGCTGAAGCCGACTAACAGAATGTGAACAAAGCCTTAGCCTGCATTTAATGACGCAGGCCAAGGCGCAATCGTTAGAGCATATCGTCGTAGGGGTTTTCTTCCACCAGAGGTACAGGCTTGCCGTAGCCCGGCAGGCTGATGGCCTGATCAGAAATCAATACTTCATCGTCGCCAATCACACCCTCACCAAAGCGGTAAATCGGTGCTAACTCACCACGGTCGGCTCTGGCTTCATAATCTGCAGCCTGCTCGCGGGTGGCCTCGCGGCGCTGACAGTAAGCACTCCATACTCCACTGTGGCGCTTAGCGAGCATTTGCTCGGCAACACGCCCTGAAAACAGCACACCCGTTGCATTATTGCCGCCGAAACCCTTGGCATTAATAAAGGCCACGTCTTTTTCAGCCGGCAAATCCTTCAGTGGGAAATGCAAGCGCTGCTGATAAACATCATCGGCGACGGCATCCATGGTTTTAATACCGGGAATCAAACCGTGGCGCATGGCACCAATGGCGGTCATGATTTGATCGCCACTGGCTGGTGCCAACGAATGCCCAACATAGGCTTTTACCGCACAAACGGGCCAGTCACTAATGCCAAAGGCCTCGGCAATACGCTCAAAAATGATCGATTCGGTCACCCGGTTCTGTGGCGTGCTCGAGCCGTGGGCCATCACAAAACTGCGCTGGCGTACGGCTTCCTCACCGAGAATATTGCGCGCGGTGGCAACCGCCTTGCCAAAGCTAATATAGTTGCCCGGCCCCGGCCCGGAGATGGACTTTTTAATACCATCGGCATCAACGTGAACATCGGGCACCGCACCAAAAATATCGGCACCTAACTCAATGGCCAGCGCGTCGTCCATCAACACGATGTACTGCGCCGACTCGCCCATCACAAAACCGGCATTTTCACCGAAGGGACGACTGTAGCGGCGGGGGTCGCCATCGCCGAGAGCCTCCATTTCCGCTTCCGTGGCCAGAGCGGTCATGTTGGTATAACCCTCCATAATCTCCGGCAAAATAGGTGCTTCTCCGCAACCCACAACGGCCACACGACGTGCGCCGCTGCGAATGTCATGCACCGCCGCCCGCAAGTTGTATAAAAAGCTAGCGCAGGCACCGGCTACCGATTCGGTATGGCCAAGGTTGCCCAATACATAGGCATTGACGAAATCAGCGGGCATGCTGGTCAAACCCATTGGCACTTGCTTGGAGGTCGGCCGGCCACCCAACTGGCGCGAGGTCATCAAACCACCCAGACCTTCATCCGCCAACTGACCCATGGCACTGGAGGCGTAAACGCCGGTCTCGTCAGGCTGCACGGCATCGCAAATGGTTTGCCAGTCAATGCCTATCGAACGCACCGCATCGGTGGCACCAAACAGCGCCAACTGCAGGCCTCGCGGTTGAAAGCGCGAGTTATACAGCTCGCCCGGTTCAAAGCCCGTTGGCAACTGGCCCGCCGCTTTCACCGACATATTTCGCGTGGTGGGAATACGCCACTCCTGCTCACCTTTAATCGTTACTTGCACCGCGCCATTTTCGCCATAAGTGACTTGCCAGCTTTCCGGTATCTCATCGGGCAGGCTTTTCTTTGTGGTGCGAAATGTCATCCCCTCGTCAGTCGAGTCAGTCACCAGTGTCTTTTGGCAAAAGGCCGCATCGGGGTCGTAGTGGTTTGACTCGATACGGCGGATTAAGGTCTTATCGCAAACCTCGGCTGCGTAGCGCGCTGAGACTTCACTCATGCTGAGGCTTTTGCCCGCACTATCTTCATAGGCCGAGCCATTCCAGCTGACCAGCTTCATCATGCAGGCCAGACCGGCAATGGTTTTTTCCTGCTCTTCCTGGGCCAGATTTTCCAGCACCATACGCCGATAAGCCTGGTCAAATGAGCTTCTTCCGGCGGGGTTAACCCCTCCGTATCCGACAATAACGGGCAAAATTGACATCGTCTGTAGCTACCTTATAAATGGATTGAACATAATGTGGCGCAGTGTAAGCTGTACGCGACCCACCATTAATGGCTATAGTAGCCATTACCTATGGCACTTTAGCCATAACGACCAATCCGGAGCTTGCTATGACTGAGCCCTACCGCGTCGCCGTGCTGCTCAGCGAAAACCTGCTCGCGACCAGCGCGACCCTGCCGATTGAAATCCTCAACACCGCCGCCGGTTCTGCTCGCGCCAATAAGCGCGACGCCCGCCCTATAGAGATTCACTCGGTATCACTTGATGGCGAGCCCGTGCCCTCGTCATCGGGTTTTAGCCTGACACCAACGGCATCCATTAAAGATGATATTGGTCGCTGCGACTTAATCCATATCCCCGGCTTTTGGCGCAACCCACGCCCTATCATTCGCCGCCACAGTGAGTTTTTACCCTGGCTGGTCGAACACTACGAACAGGGATCAATTATTAGTGCCGTCGGCACCGGCTGTTGCTATCTGGCGGAGGCGGGCCTGCTCGATGGCAAACCCGCCACCACCCACTGGCATTATTTTGACCAGTTTCAACGGGACTACCCAAAGGTTGAACTCACCCGGCAGTACTTTATTACCCGGGCCGACAACCTCTACTGCGCCGCCAGCATTAACGCTCTCGCCGAGTTGATGGTGAATATTGTCTTCCGCTGGTACGGGCGGGCCGTCGCCAATATCGTGCAACGCAACTTTTTCCACGAAATTCGCAATTCTTTTGAGCCGACAAAATACTACAGCGGCGAGGCCACCCAGCACCCGGACGAACAGGTTCTTCAGGCACAAATCTGGATGCAGGACAATTTCCACAAAACGATTCACATCGCCGCGCTGGCCGAACAATTTGAGATGAGCTTACGCACCTTTAATAGACGCTTTAAAAACGCCCTCGGCCATAGCCCGCTGAATTACCTGCAGGAATTACGGCTCAATGCCGTCAAAGACTTACTGCAACACAGCAACCTGTCACTGGCTGAAATCGCCAATCGCTGTGGTTATCAGGATGTGTCTTTTCTGACTCAGCTCTTCAAGCGTCACTTTAATGTCCCCCCCGGACGCTACCGCGACACCGTGCGAGCAAAGTTATTCAGGGCTACAAACGATTAAACTATGGGTATAAGCTCTCTAGTCATTTTCCAAACTAATAAATATCACAAGGAGAAATAAGCATGGCTATTAGTGAAATTCACCACGTTGCACTCACGGTCAGCAACCTCGATAAATCGATCGCTTTTTACACCGATGTACTGGGTTTCCACCTTACCCTCGATATGCCGCTAGAAGGCACCATTACCGAAAAACTACTGAAGCTCAAACCCGGCACCGTCGGCCGCTCGGTAATCTTGCAGCAGGGCGAAAGCATGGTTGGCGAGATTGAGCTGATTGAATTTGATCCACCTGCGGAAAAACAAAACGGGCCGAGCAGGCCGGGCGACCCCGGTGTGTTTCTGCTGTCTTTCGAAGTCACCGGCGAAACCCTGCAAACCACCTATGATCGCCTGCAAAGCGAGGGCATTGAGTGTTATGCCGAGCCGCTGGATTTACCGCTTAAAGGCTACGGCACGGTGAAGGCGATTATTTTTGAAGACCCCGACGGCATTATGATAGAACTGATGCAACTGCCAACAGCCGAAGAAGTGCAGGACTACCGCCGCCAACACGGGACTTAAACAGCCCACTATTGGCCTCCCTTAATCCTGCCATTCAAGCCCTGTCAGCTTGTTGATTTTCTCATTCAGAATCAGTGGGTTCGGTACAAGATAAAAAAATACAACCCATTGAGGGTTTTGACTCAGTGCGCGGCGAAGATATTTTTCATGAGCCCCTTTTCACGACAGTCCAGCTGGAGACATTTGTGCCCGCCGATCACCCGCTGCGTGCCATTAAGAGCTGGTTGATGAAACAATGAAGAATGTAAACTGGCTCTTTTGCAGTATTTATTCTGACTATGGCAAGCGTAGCAATGTGGCCCACGGGGCAAAAAATAGGTGCTGATAAACGATTGACCAAGAAAAATTCTGGTAAGGGAACCGCACTGTCATGGGGAATCACAATGGCATGATCGTAAAAGCTACAGCCACTCGATCTACTCCCTTGATCTGAGTCATTCCAGTGCGAGGACAAACTCACTAGTCTGAGCAATGAGAGCTTGAAGAGCAAAAGTGCATGAATAGTCGGTGCGCACCAACTGAATACTAGGCCTTCAGCCACGGTTCGAAGCACTTCCCTCAAGGAACGGAGACGCTATGGATGACGAGTCACGACTGAAAATACTAGGTTTTCTGCTAGAGAAAAATGACTGGCTGGAGCCACAGATATCTATGGAATCGGCCTGCGGTCATGCCTACCCCGAGGTAGGCGATCTGCTCAATTGCGCGCCCGGAGAGGAAATTTGCGACCTGACATTTCTCGCCTCAAACGACTACCTCGATACACAGCATGCCGACAGAATACATCTTTGTCCCGCATGTACCCATTACAACCTCAACTTTCGCGAGGTTTGCACATCCTGCGCCAGCAGTGATATCGCTCCTACAACCCACATTCACCATTACTCCTGTGGTTATGTAGGACCCGAGCCGGAGTATCGTCAGGGCTTGGACTACGTCTGTCCCAAATGCAACAAAATACTGCGCCACATCGGTATAGATTACGAGGAGCCCTCTGCACCTTTTATTTGCAATGAATGCGCTGCGACATTCGCCGAAGCTGACGACTGCGCTCCATCGGCCCCCGTGCGGACGCTGCAGATTCACGGCACGGCCGACAACATCGCCTCCATCGACGGCAGCCGCCGCTTCGTGGAGCGCGTGACGCACCCGGATGCGCGCTTGCAGGTCGCGGGCGGCTTCAGCCAGATCGCGCGTGCCACGCTCTACGAGGGCATGCCCGCCGAGCTGGCCTGCGACAGCAATAT
>CAYWXW010000032.1:0-23275 GCA_964462265.1 uncultured Porticoccaceae bacterium
GGAGGAAACAACGGCCCTTGGCGTGCCCTGTTTAACACTGCGAGAAAATACTGAAAGACCGATTACCGTGGTAGAGGGCAGTAATACTATCGTCGGCTCGAATCCAGAAAAAATTAAATCATGTTTCGAAGAAATTATGCAATCGGGCGGGAAGGCGGGTCGTACCCCTGAATATTGGGATGGTAAGGCAGCTGAAAGAATTGCTGAAGTCATTAGTAATTGGCTTCATAAACCATAGATGGGCTGGCTTTTATGATAGAAGGTGACATTAAGACCAGCTTGAATTTACGGTGTAGTAATGACGAGTAACTTGAACGTGAAGCCTGCTCCGATTCTCAACGCAATGACGGTCGACGTAGAAGATTATTATCAAGTTTCTGCTTTCGAAAAAAATATCTGCCGAACAACTTGGTCTGATTTTGATTGTCGGGTCGAGGCTAATGTCGAACGTATTTTACAACTCTTTGATCAGAAGTCAGTAAAGGCGACCTTCTTTACCCTGGGTTGGGTCGCAGAGCGCCATCCTGGTATGGTGCGAAAAATAGTTGAAAACGGCCATGAGTTAGCTAGCCATGGCTGGGATCATCGGCGCGTAACGTCACAAAAACCAGACTGCTTTAAAGATGATGTGCTCAGGACACGAGCACTGTTAGAAGACATTTCCGGGCAAGTGGTAAAGGGTTATAGAGCAGCGAGTTATTCTATTGGGGCTGGAAACCTTTGGGCCCTTGATGTATTGGCAGAAGCGGGCTATGAATACAGTTCGAGTATCGTGCCTATTCGCCACGATCATTACGGCATGCCCGATGCACCGCGATTTGCTTTTCGTGCAGCCAGTGATCGCATCCTTGAAATCCCGATAAGTACGGTGTCAGTTATGCGTCGTAACATCAATTGCGGGGGCGGGGGCTGGTTCCGGTTTTTTCCTTATGGTTTCACACGCTGGGCTCTTAAGCAGGTTAATGAGCGGGAGCAGCGCTCCTGTATTTTTTATTTTCACCCCTGGGAAATTGACGAGGGGCAGCCAAGGATAGAAAACCTGGGACACAAAACGCGCTTTCGTCACTATATTAATTTACATAAAACTCACCCACGCCTAGATCGCTTACTCGACGATTTTAGCTGGGGTCGAATGGATGATATTTTTTTGGGGGCAGGACAATAAATGCCTAAGCAAGGAGAGCCAATGGGGCTTCAGGTTCGTCGTTTAAATGAGGTGGACTGCTCTCGTTGGGATGCCTTTGTTGAACGCTGTCCAGAAGCTACGTTTTTTCACCGCTCGGGCTGGAGAACGGTGCTGGAGTGTGCTTTTGGGCACCGGGCATATTATTTATACGCAGAGCAGGATGGGGAAATACAGGGGCTGCTACCCCTTGCCCAAGTAAAAAGCATGTTGTTTGGTAATACTTTAGCCTCACTACCCTTTTGTGTCTACGGTGGCATTATTGCCAATAGTGACGAGGCCAGAATAGCCTTGCGCGAAGCGGCCTGTGAGCTAGCCAGTCAGTTAAAAGTTGATGCCCTGGAGATGAGAAATACGCAATCCTCGGGACAGAGCTGGCCAACAAAACAACTCTATGCAACCTTTAGAAAGGAAATCGATGCCGACCCCGATGTGAATATGAAGGCGATTCCACGCAAGCAGCGGGCAGTTGTGCGCAAGGGCATCAAGGCTGGTTTAGTGAGTGAGGTCGATCCGGGCTGGCAGCGCCTGCACCGCATTTATTCTGAGAGCGTTCGCAATCTGGGAACGCCGGTTTTTTCGGGAAATTATTTCCGAATATTGCGAGAGGTCTTTGCCAAAGATTGCGATGTGCTGATGATTACTCATCAGGGGCAAGATATTGCCGGGGTAATGAGTTTCTATTTTAAGGATCAAGTACTGCCCTACTACGGTGGCAGTATTGCCGAGGCTCGTGCTTTAAAAGGCAATGACTTTATGTATTGGGAGCTGATGCGCCGCTCGGGAGAGCAGGGCGTTCGTATTTTTGATTACGGCAGGAGTAAAGAGGGTACAGGCCCCTATAGCTTCAAAAAGAATTGGGGTTTTACTCCCGAGCCTTTGTCCTATGAATACTTTCTGGTGAAATCTAAGGCGGTGCCCGATATTAATCCGCTTAATCCCAAATACCGATTTTTTGTCAATAGTTGGAAAAAATTACCCCTCCCTGTCGCTAACTTGATTGGCCCAATACTATCTAAAAGTCTGGGTTAAGACCGGTGTCGGTAGAATCATCAGCCAAGCCTAGCTTGCTTTTTTTATGTCACAGAATCCCTTTTCCCCCGAATAAGGGAGACAAGATTCGCTCCTACCATTTATTGCGTTACCTCAGTGCTCACTACCGTGTTTATCTCAGCGCCTTTGTCGATGACCCGCAAGATTGGGTTTATGCCGATAAGCTAGATGAGCTTTGTGAAGAGGTGCTCCTGGTTAAGCTTAATCCAAAATTTGCACGAATAAAAAGTTTATTGGCTTTTTTCAAGGGGCAGCCCTTGTCATTGCCTTATTATTCGAGCTGGAAAATGAGCCGATGGGTCAAAAGATTGCAGTCCAAAAATGACATGCAACGGGTCGTGATTTACTCTGCGGTTATGGCGCAATACGTCACTGGTGCAGAGTACAGCGCTAGTAAAAAAATTGCCGATATGGTCGATGTCGATTCTGAAAAGTGGCGTGAATATTCCCAACAGAAAAGCTTCCCCATGAGCTGGGTTTATCATCGCGAAGCAAAACGTCTACTTAAGTTTGAGAGTCACGTAGCCGAGAGTTTTAATTACAGCTTATTTGTTTCCACCGCCGAAGCGGACAAGTTTAAAGAATTGGCGCCCGGTGTTGCCGCTCGCGTTGGTAGCTATAGTAATGGTGTCGATACAGACTATTTTTGCCCACAGCAAGGTTTACCTTCGCCCTATAAAGAATTTGAAGATGCGTTGGTCTTTACCGGGGCGATGGACTACTGGCCAAATATTGATGCGGTGAGTTGGTTTACCCGAGAGGTTTTTCCCGCAGTTTTATCCAGTAATCCGCAAACTCGATTTTATATTGTCGGCAGTCACCCTGCACTCCAGGTACGTAAACTGGCTGACTTGCCTGGAGTTGTTGTCACGGGTCGAGTGGAGGATATACGGCCCTACCTGGCTCATGCAGTTGTGGCTATTGCGCCAATGCGTATTGCCCGGGGGATACAAAACAAAGTACTTGAAGCAATGGCGATGGCTTGCCCTGTTATTGTTAGCGAAGCGGGTATAGAGGGGATTGGTGCTATTCATGACGAGGATGTGCTCGTCGCTAGCCACACAAGTGATTACGGCCGTTATATAGACAATGTTCTAACGCAAAAATATAAAACCTTAGGGTATTCTGCACGACGAAGAGTGATGCAAGATTTCAGTTGGGAAAATAATCTGCCTTTAGTTGGGCAATTACTTGAGAATAAATCAACTTAGCGTTTGAAAATATGAATGATATTGATGATCAGAAGCAATCAATAGACGATACAGATAAGCGCTTTGATAAGCGTTATTTGTTGATTTCTGTCGCTTATTGTCTGGCTCTTGTACTGGTTTTTTATCAGACAGTTGAGTCAATGGTGGCTATATGGTGGCGCTCAGAAACATTTACCCATGGGTTTTTAATCGCCCCCATTGTCATTTGGCTGATTTGGGAAAAGCGACAAGAGTTGGCCAGCTTAGTGCCAAGGCCTCAATATATGGCCTTGTTACCCCTTGTTTTGTTCGGTTTTCTCTGGCTTTTGGGTCAGGTCGTGGACGCAGCTGTAGTGCAGCAAATTGCCTTGATTGGCATTCTGCTTAGCGGGCTGTGGGTTATTTTGGGTACGTCGGTAGTGTGGGCCATTGCCTTCCCTTTAGCTTTTTTATTCCTGGCTGTGCCTGTGGGCGAAGGGCTAATTCCTGTGTTAATGGAGTTTACCGCTGATTTTACAGTGGGTTTATTAAAATTAACGGGTATCCCTGTCTATCGCGAAGGCTTGTTTTTTACGCTGCCCAGCGGCAATTGGTCGGTCGTTGAAGGCTGTAGCGGTGTTCGATATTTGATCGCTTCAGTGACTCTCGGTTGTTTGTTTGCTTACCTTAGTTATCAAAGCCTGCCAAAGCGGGGGCTTTTTATTGTCGCGTCTTTTGTTGTTCCGGTTATTGCCAACGGACTTAGGGCTTATATGATCGTGATGATTGGCCACCTCAGTAGTATGAAATTGGCTGTTGGTGTCGATCACCTGATATACGGTTGGGTATTTTTTGGTCTGGTGATGTTCGTGTTATTTGCAGTGGGTTCTATTTGGCGAGATCATGAAACGTCAGCAGCAAGTTCTTCACTAGCAGCGAAAGATGATGCAGTAGACTTGCTGGCGAAGGTAAGCCCTTACCCCTGTGCAATAGTCGTTTTGTTGCTGGCTTGTGCCTGGCCCGTCACCGCTTACCTGATAGAGAACCAACAAACCCTTGTTGCCATTACACCCTTAGAAACACCCCGAGGTAGTGATGGCTGGGTACAACAAGACGGCGAGAGCTGGCAGTGGCGTCCCGTGGTGAAAGGTGCTGATGGCGAATTTCATCAGTTTTATCAGCGTGATGGCATTACAGTCAGTATTTATACCGGCCAGTATTTAACGCAGAATCAAAATAAAGAACTGATTAATAGTCAGAATGTGTTTGTGGTGCAAAAATCCCCTGATTGGCGAATTGTCGGCCGCTCCAAGGTGGCATTGAATCTAGCGGGCGATACCATTGAGGTGGACCAGGCGCACATTAAAGGCAGTGGCTCTAATTTACTGGCCCTACGCTGGTATCGCCTCGGTGATAAATATTCGACCAACCCCTATATCGGTAAGTTGTTAGAGGGGTTGGCAAAGCTCACTTTTTCTCGGCGCGATGGCGCTTATATCACCGTCACCACCCCGATTATTGATGAGGCGAATTTGCCCTTCGATATTTTGCAAGAGTTTATTAACACCATGCTTCCAGGTCTGGAAGCCCAACTCGACCGTGTCGTCGGTATTGGCCTTGAAGGCTCTGAACTTGAGTGAGCTGGCTGACCGACCTGTCGGGCAGAATCCGCCCCTGGTCGCTCATGTGATCTACGCATTGGGCACGGGTGGCCTGGAAAATGGCTTGGTGAATATTATCAATCGAGCGTGCCCCCAGCGCTATCGTCACGTCATCATCTGTTTGACCCGCGCCGAGGGTTTTGAAAATCGTATTACAGCGCCAAATGTTGACGTTATTTCACTGCACAAACGCCCCGGTCATGATTTTGCGGTGTATTGGCGATTATGGCGAACTTTATTCAGCTTGCGTCCGGCTATAGTGCACACGCGTAATTTGGCCGCTTTGGAAATGCAAGTGATTGCCGCTTTAATACCCGGTGTAAAGCGCGTTCACGGCGAGCACGGCCGAGATATTCACGACATTGATGGCACGAATAAAAAATACAATTTTTTACGCAAGTCTTTACGCCCTCTCGTTCACCGCTATATCGCCGTTAGTCAGGATTTAGCGCAGTGGCTGGCCCAGGTTGTTGAGGTGCCTGCTGCGAAAATAAAACAGATCTATAATGGTGTTGATCAGCAAGTCTTTGCACCGGGTTCCGTGACTGTGCCTGCTCCAGCTGGATTTATAACGGAGGATGTACAAGTTATTGGGACTGTAGGTCGTCTGGTCGAAGTTAAAGACCAGCGTACTCTGATTGAAGCCTTTGGCCTGCTTGTACAAGGTGACTCGACACAGAAACGACTGCATTTAATCATTGTTGGCGATGGGCCAATGTATCAAACTTTGTGCGATAAAATTACCGAGCTAGGTTTGAGTGAGTATGTCTGGATGCCGGGTGATCGAGAGGATATCCCCGATTTACTACGTATGATGGATATCTTTGTTTTACCCTCCTTGGGTGAAGGTATTTCAAATACGCTACTTGAAGCCATGGCGACAGGTTTGCCACTTATCGGCACGCGAGTTGGAGGCAACCCAGAATTAATTGAAGAGGGCATTAACGGTTGTTTAGTGCCTGTTGGTGATGCGGTGTCATTGGCTAGCCATTTAAAAGACATTCTTGCCGAGCCCCAGACACTGGCTTCATACGGTGAAAATAGCTTGCATAAAGTTAGGCAATGTTTTGACTGGGATCGCACAGTCGAGCAGTATCTCGCCGTTTACGACCAGTTATTGGGGCGAGAGAAACCAGCATCATCCAGTGTTAAGCCAGTGAATGATAAACAACCTACCAATGGGAGCGTTTAGTTAAATAATGTGTGGCATTGCAGGAATATTCGATACGCGAGGGCAGCGAGATATTGACCGTGACTTGCTGGGGCGGATGAATCAATCACAATTTCATCGCGGTCCCGATGAAGGCGGACAGCACTTTGAACCCGGCCTAGGTCTAGCTCATCGGCGCTTGTCTATCATTGACCTGTCTTCCGGCCAGCAGCCGATGTTTAACGCCGATAAAAGTGTTTGTGTTGTATTCAATGGCGAGATTTATAACTTCCCTGCCTTGAGAAAAGAACTCGAAGCCAAAGGCTATGTGTTTAAAAGCCATTGCGACACCGAGGTGATCGTCCACGGCTGGAGTGCCTGGGGCGAAGCCTGCGTTGATAAATTCAGAGGTATGTTTGCCTTTGCGATATGGGATAGAAAGCAACGCAGCCTATTCCTGGCTCGGGATCGGCTGGGCATTAAACCACTCTTTTATTCCATGTTGCCCGATGGACAGTTTATCTTTGGCTCGGAACTTAAAGTTCTAAAATGCCACCCTGATTTGCCGACAAAAATGAACCCTCAGGCTGTGGAAGATTATTTTGCGCTTGGTTATATCCCCGAGCCGAAGACGATTTATCAAGGCGTTTACAAACTTGACCCCGGTCATACTCTAACCGTTAACCAAGGGCAGGGCGAACTACGCTCAAACGAATACTGGGATATTCCCTTTACGCCTGTCTCCCACAGTTCAGAACAAGAGTTAGAAGAAGAGCTCATTCATCGCTTGCGTGAAGCTGTCGATATACGCATGGTTGCCGAGGTGCCTCTTGGTGCTTTCCTCTCCGGCGGTGTTGACTCCAGTGCTGTGGTGGCAATGATGGCCGGTTTACAGGAAGAGCCTGTGAATACCTGTTCCATTGGTTTTGATGTCAAAGGTTTTGATGAGTCAGTTTACGCCCAGGAAGTCGCTGATCAATTTAACACCCGCCACCATATGAATATTGTCGATCCCAATGACTTCGATTTAATTGACGAATTGGCCGACCTTTATGATGAGCCCTTTGCCGATAGTTCGGCACTGCCAACGTATAGAGTTTGCCAGTTGGCCAAACAACGGGTTACGGTTGCTCTTTCGGGTGATGGGGGGGACGAACACTTCGCCGGTTATCGCCGTTACCGCTGGCATATGAATGAAGAAAAACTGCGCGGCCTGGTTCCAGATTCGATACGTCAGCCCCTCTTTGGTTTAGCGGGCAAGCTTTATCCAAAACTCGGCTGGGCACCTCGTGTCTTTCGTGCCAAAACGACGTTTCAGTCTATGGCGCGGAATCCGGTCGAGGGTTATTTCCATAACTTTTCCACACTTATCGATGAGCAGCGGGAGCAGCTTTTCAGTGACTCTTTTAAAAGAGAACTACAGGGTTATAAAGCCTCTGAAGTATTTCATCACTATGCGGCGAAAGCGCCGACAGATGACCCCTTGTCTGTTGTTCAATATATCGATATGAAAACCTATCTGGCGGGCGATATTCTAACCAAGGTCGATCGCGCCAGTATGGCTCACTCTTTGGAAGTGCGAGTGCCCCTACTTGACCACAAATTCGTAGAATGGGTATCCGGCTTGCCCTCTTCGATGAAGTTAAAAGGCCAACAGGGCAAAGCGATTTTCAAATCATCTCTCGAACCTCATCTTAGCAATAATATTCTTTATCGCGATAAAATGGGTTTTGCCGTGCCTTTGGCCCGCTGGTTTCGTGGCCCCTTAAAGGATAAGTTACGTGCAAGCTTATTTGACGGCGGGCTGTCTGCAACGGGAATGTTCGACAACAAGTATCTCGAACAATTGTTTAATCAGCATCAATCGGGGCAGCGTGATAACAGCGCGTCTTTGTGGTCACTACTGATGTTTAATGAAAGTTTGAAAAAACTATAGGCCCGAGTCTAACAACCCAATGAAAATTCTTCATATTCTTGACCACTCTATTCCCCTACACAGTGGCTACACTTTTCGCACTCGAGCTATTCTTGAGCAGCAGCGGGCTATGGGTTGGCAAACTTTTCATCTGACCTCCGCAAAGCATCAGGGTGCTACTGAGGATGTTGAGGAGGTCGATGATTTTAAGTTTTTTCGTACCCGCCCCAAGGCGGGGCTTTTATCTCGGCTGCCAATTTTAAATCAGATAGCGATTGTTCGCAGTCTTGAAAAGCGGATTGACCAGGTCATTAATGAAGTAAAACCCGACGTGCTTCATGCGCATTCGCCCGCGCTCAATGGACTCGCGGCAGTTAGGGCAGGGCGTCGAAATAAAATCCCTGTGGTCTACGAATGTCGTGCTTTTTGGGAAGATGCGGCCGTTGATCACGGTACCAGTAACGAGGGCGGCCTGCGTTATCGGCTGACCAAAGCACTTGAGACCTATGTGTTTCGCCATGCTGGCGCGGTAACCACTATTTGTGAAGGCTTGCGTAGCGACATTATCAGCCGAGGTATTGCGGCCAATAAAGTTACGGTGATTCCCAATGCTGTCGACATCGAGCGTTTTAGCTTTGGTGTTGAGGCCGATGAGGGCCTGAGAGAAAAGCTGAATTTGAGTGGGAAAAAAGTATTGGGTTTTATAGGCTCTTTTTACGCCTATGAAGGTTTGCCATTATTACTCGACGCCATGCCAGAGATGCTCAAGAGTTCACCCGATATACGCTTGCTGTTGGTGGGCGGTGGACCTCAAGAAGCACTGATTAAAAATAAGGTCATCGAATTAGGTTTGGAAAATGAAGTCGTTTTTACCGGGCGGGTGCCCCATGACCAGGTTCAGTCTTATTACAATCAAGTTGATGTTTTTGTCTATCCTCGTCTCGCTATGCGCCTGACTGAACTGGTGACGCCATTAAAACCCCTTGAGGCCATGGCGCAAGGGCGTCTGGTCGTCGCTTCTGATGTTGGGGGCCACAAAGAGTTAATTCGCGACCGTCACAACGGCCATCTCTTTAAAGCGGGTGATGTCGATGACCTGGCACAAACAGTGACAGGGCTACTATCAGCTGAATTAACGTGGCCTGAATTAAAAAATGCGGGCCGCGAGTACGTAGAGACTGAACGTAATTGGCAGGTGAGTGTGGCCAATTATCAATCGGTTTATCCTGGCTTGGTGTCGGGTAATTCTGGATTGATATCGGGTACTTAGGGGTGGCCGAGCAATCGACAAAATTGCTGGTCTTTACATCGCTATTTCCCAGCAAGGTGCAGCCGGGGGCGGGCTTGTTTATCCGAGAACGATTGTTTCGCGTTGGCAAGCAGCTTCCATTGGTGGTGGTGTCTCCCGTGCCCTGGTTTCCTTTACAAGGCGTGATTCGTTATTTCAAGCCTGGTTATCGCTTGCAGCCACCAAAGCGTGAAGAGCAACAGGGCGTCATGGTGTACCACCCGCGGTTTCTTGCCGTCCCGGGTGTGCTGCGGCGGCTCGATGGGCTGTCGATGGCCCTGTGTAGTCTGTTTCTTTTGTTGCGCTTAAAGCGTAGTTTTAAATTCACATTAATCGATTCTCACTTTGCTTGGCCCGATGGCTACGGGGCAACCTTACTGGGGCGCTGGTTGCGCGTGCCGGTAACCATCACCCTGCGTGGTACAGAAGTGCCTCATTCTAAAGACTCGGTTAAGCGCACTAAAATATTACTGGCCTTGAGTCGGGCAGCGCGAGTATTTGCCGTCGCCGACTCACTCAAACGCCATGTTGTGGGCCTGGGTGCGAGGGCCGAAAAAATTCAAGTCGTGGGCAATGGTGTCGACACCGAGCGTTTTGTTGAGGAAAACCAGGTAGAAGCTCGAGAGCGCTTTGACTTGCCTGTTGATGCACAGGTACTGGTGACGGTGGGTGGTTTGGTAGAGCGCAAGGGCTTCCATCGCGTGATTGACCTTATGCCCGCATTACTTGAAGAATTTCCTCGACTGTACTATCTAGTGGTGGGTGGTGCGTGTGCAGAAGGTGATTGGCGCGAACGCCTCGAAAGCCAGGCGACTGAATTAGGCGTACGCGATAGGGTGTTGTTTATTGGTGCTATTGCCCCGGATGATCTACGTTGGCCGCTCTCTGCTGCGGATGTGTTTGTCTTACCAACGTCCAATGAAGGTTGGGCGAATGTCTTCTTAGAGGCTATGGCCTGCGGTCTACCCGTGGTCACGAGTGATGTGGGGGGCAACCCGGAAGTGGTCTGTAATGATGAGCTAGGTACTATAGTGCCTTTTGGCCATCCCCAACTCCTACTGAAGGCAATTGTTGCTGCGCTCAATAAAAAATGGCAGCGTGAGGTCATTATGACTTACGCGAAAAATAATAGCTGGGATCATCGGATCGAGCATTTATTGACCGCGTTTGCAGAAATTAAAGAGCCTTAATTCGACCCGGCAGAGAGGAGGTTTTGTGAGCCAACAGCAAGGCAGTGACTTTGTCCCGATATTTGCTGGAGGAGGCACTCGGCTCTCCGCTCACATTGGTATTCTTCACGCCCTGGAAACACTGGATGTTAAGTTCGATCATCTGGTGGGGGTCTCTGGCGGTAGTATCATTGGTGCCCTTTATGCTTCGGGGATTTCTCTCCCCGACATTAAACAGCTGGCCCTTGAAACGAACTTTTCGAAATTTAAAGGTTTTTCCATTCTTCAATTGTTAAAAGCGGGGGGGCTGAGTACGGGTGCCGCTTTTGAGCAATGGGTTGAGGCGCAGCTGGACGGTCGTTGCTTTAAAGATCTACCGCGCAACTTGCACATTGTTGCCACTGATGTGGTGACAGGCAGCCCGGTTATTTTTAATAAAACCCTGACGCCTGATCTTAAAGTATCAAAGGCGGTGCGCTATTCCATGTCCATTCCGCTGCTATTTACTTTTAATCAATACGAAAAACATATATTGGTCGATGGTAGCATCCTCGCTGAAGATGCCTTGCATCGTGATTGGTCGGGGTGTGGTACACCCGTTATCTGTTTTCGTATGCGCAGTGTTGAGTTATCCAATAACGTGGCTGTCGACGGTTTGTTCCCATTGAAAGGCTATTTGACCCTGCTTATTCGTACCTTTATGAATACGATTTCCCGTGAGTACATCAACGATAAATTTTGGGATCACACCGTTGTCGTCAATACCGGTGCTATATCGCCCGTTGAATTTAATCTTAGTGATGGGGACAAAGAACAGCTGTTTTTACAGGGTTACAACACGGCGATGGAGGTCATACCCTTAAAAGTATTTGCTGCGAAAAATGCGGCTGAGCAACATTAGAGCAATTCTATTGCTCTTATTACTTGAACTCAGAAACGAATTCGCAGTGTGTCATTACAGAAAACTTGCATCCCATCATGTTGCCAATTGCCGGTTAAAATGCCAAAGACCCTTAATTTTCTGGATTTTTTATAGCGCTCTATTTCTTTGAGCGTACCTTGCTCAAGGGGGAAGCGTCCGTCCGTGACGAGTAGTATGTCGGCCTTTTCCCACCCTTGCTCAGTTTGTTTTTCCAGTGCTAGCTTCAGTGCCTGGGGCAGATCCGTGCCGCCATGAAATGAAAACTGTAAAAATTTTAGCAGCTCGATCAGCCCTCCTCGGCGTAGATCGAGTTGGTGACAGGTGCTTTGTTGGGGGCCACTAAAGGCAAAGAGGTGGCAGGGACGTTGCTCGCGATGGGCTATTTTAAGGGCTTCAAGAACGGTGGCTTTGGCAATATATTCGGGCTCACCGTGCATCGAGCCGGAGGTGTCGAGACAGATAATAATGGGACCACGGCCGAGGCCGGATTTGTCTTTGCGGCCCTGTTCATTGAGCGAGCCTTTTCTCTCCAGAGCGCCCTCGTCATTTTGTCCCTGACCACGCTTGCCCTGATGTCGATAAAGCAACAGTAAACGCTCGGCGCGTTTGGCGTGCCACAGGGTTTTCAATATCGGGTGGCAGAGCAGGGCCAGCTCAGAAGGGAGCATACGGTTGATATCGTCACCGTGTTCAATGCCGTCCATTTCAAGAGCTTTACGCGGGACTTTATTACGGCGCTGGCCTTCGCCTTGTTCTTTCGATAAGGCTAAAGTTTCAGGGCTAAGGTCGACAGAGGCCGGCCTTGCATTGCCGATAATTTTATCTTCACGGCCGATGGCGTCAATAAAATAAATGAGTTCAGGTAGCGCTTTAATGCGCTGGCGATAGCGGATAATGTCGCGCCAACCCTGGGAGGTGAGTAGGCCAGTACTTAAATCCCAGCCCCGTCCCGGCAAATTTTTAACGCCAGCGCTTCCCTCTGTTGCTAAGCCGAGCTGAGATGTTTTTTTCTGCTGTTTGCTCTCAAGCTCTATTTGGCGATCTAGCTCGCTCAGCTGCTGCCACTCATTAGCAATATCCTGCCAGCGTTGCTGGAGATGATTGACGATGGCTTCTCCGGCGCTGACTTGTTTCTCCCGTTGTTCAGCAGTGTGTGGTTTTTGTTGAGTTTGAGCTTGCGGTGTATTAGCGCTGTCTGTTGCGCCTGTTTGATTAACAGTTGTTGGCTTGCTGGCAGTGGGTGGGTGGTGGCTCATTTGAGACTGGGTTTCAGATTCACGTTGAGTGCTTTTGTTGTGTTCTTTGTTGTGCTCTTTATGGTGCTTTTTATTGCCCTTTTTATTACGCTTTCTATTGTGTGACGGTTCGCCTTCATGAAGGCCGGCCTGGGGCGTGCGACTTTGCACATGATCGGCGATACCTTCTTCATCACGAAATGATGAATCGCGTTCCTGAATCTTCTGCCGTTGGGCCAGTTTGTCATTAAACTTATTGGCCGTAAGCGCAAGGTAGTCTTCGGCGCTACTAATGCCTTCGCAAATATCTTGCAGCACGCTATCGGTCAGATTTTCCTGGCCCTGACAAAAGCTGGCAAGTTCCAGGGTTTCAATGCGCATTAAAAGGGTTTTGCGTATTGTCTCTTGCGGCCAACAGAGTTCATCCATCTCGGGTAATTGACCGGCGAGGAGTTTTTCGCGCCATTGCAGTATGCCCCGCGCTCGGGTTAGCAGGGGGCCGTGGGTATGGGTGATGACGACATCGTAAAGTGCATCGGGTAGGGCATCCAGGGCGGAAAACTCGTGTTCAAGCAGTCCCAGGTTCATACTCATGTTTATGCTCAGGGTTGCCCAGCTAGGCTATCTTGCTTACGCTATTTGTCTGGGGCTCGGGCGGACTTTTCTTATCGGCCAGATGCTTGTCGGCCAAGTGCTGGTAGGCGGCAATAACAGTCTGCAAGCGGCGTTCAAAGTTGGAAACCTTTTGCAAATTATCACTCAGGGCCTGTTTTGCGCTGGCAATAAAACAGGCGGTAATCCACAGGTGCTGCCCCAGTGCCTGGTCAATTGCCGCGTAGCCCTGTTCGACACTTTGGCGCAGGGCGGCAATATCACTGGCCAGTTTTTTGTTCTCTTCGAGCCGGCCCTGAATAAAGCTTTCGGGGTGTGCGGTGGCTTCCATGCAGGGCGGATTTTTGTGGTGCAGGATTAAGCGATTGGTCGGGTCGGCAATGTACTGGTCAATATGTTGCCAGTGGCCGTCGATATGACATTGCTGATAATGCTGATCAAAAAAACTATCGCTCAATTCTCGCTCGGTGTAACCCCGGTTGTCGTTACTGCGGTCATCCTGGTCGGGGGGCGATAAATACAGGGCTAAACCGTCGCGCCGGCTCCACTCTTGCTCGCTAGCCTCGGTGGTTTGTTGACCGTCACGGCTTAAGTAAAGGCGCTGGCCTTTGTCGTTGCTAATCTGGGTTTGGCTATTTTTATCGGCTTGCAGGGTGCTTTCCCAGGTGGCGATTAACTTTTCCAGACGCTCGGTTTTAAAGCCACTGCCGGCACCAATTTGTGTGCTCAACCACTGTTGAATAAGAGGCTGTTCGGCGGGCGTATTCCACAAACAATGTTGCAGTAAGCAGCAATCCCACAGTGAAACTTTTATATTGGGATGTGCTTCGGGATGTGTTTCGCTATGTGGCTCTGCATAGGCGTGTGCATTGGTGTAGGCGGCCACTTTTAATAATTTCACCACTTTGCGCCAGCGCCGGTCAGACACTTCGATATTTTGTTCAGCGAGATAGGGGCGTAGGGCTTTGAGTAGTGACAGTGCTTCATCTGATAGCGGCACGTCTCGCGCACCGGTTTGTATGCTATCGACCTCGGCGTGGCTTAAGCGATCACTGGCGGCGGGCTCGATACTTTCTTCATCGAGCTCAAGCAGGGCGACAAAGTTTTCGTCAGCCACGGCTTGTACATTGTAGCGGCAGATAAAACGGTCGTAGAGGGCTTGTAGATCATCGTCTTCGGGCAGCTCATTACTGGCACCGACAACGGAGATTAGCGGCACTTTTACCCGGCAATCGCCGTTATCAAACTCCCTCTCGTTGAGCAGGGTAAGCAGCGTATTGAGGATGGCGCTGTTGGCTTTAAACACTTCGTCGAGAAAGGCAATATTGGCCGTGGGCAGGTAGCGCTCGGTGAGGCGTTGATAGCGATCATCTTCCAGGGCTTTAATCGACAGCGGGCCGAATAATTCTTCGGGTACCGAAAAGCGCGTTAACAGGCGCTCGAAATAATGGCCCGGTGCAAAGGCTAAATGCAGACGGCGAGCGAGCACACTTTTTGCCGTGCCGGGCGGGCCGATAAGCAGAGTGTGTTCGCCACTTAATGCGCCCAATAAGGTTAAGCGCGCTGCTGTTTCACGTTCGATAAGCCCACTTTCCATGCAGCTCAGCAGTCGTAAGAGGCGTGCCTTTAAATTGACAGTCTTTGCCTCAACGGCTCTTACCTCTATTCCAGTCGGTGTCTTTAGCCGATTTTTTTCCAAACCACAATATCCTTGATGTGCTTGAAGAGGGTGCTGGGGCTAGTTGTTTTGATGGTCTCGAGCAGTTCGTCAAATTTAAACTTGCCGTGCAGCTCGCGGACCACGCCAACCTGTTCCATATCGACCAGCCCCGATTCGCGGGCGTGCTCTTCAAAGGCTTTGTTCTTCCAGAAAAAGGCGCCAGGCATGGTGGTGGGTATCACCAGCACAAAGAACAGTGAGCGGCTAATGGCGCCAGCACCAATCATCAGCAGCGCCAATGCCGACCAGCCGATGACGGCCAACAAGCCGTCGGGGCCGGTGGCCAGCAGCAATAGGGCAAGGGCAAAGCTCAGGCCGAGCAGCACATTGCGGGTAATCCAGGCCTTGCCGTAGCGAGTGGTTTGTAAATACCAGGAGGCGGCACCTTCGTTTTCAAGACTGCTCATGGCGCGGCTGTGGACGATATGGCCGATGAGCTCAAGGCCAAGGCCGAGCGCAACAAGTGCCATTAAAGGGCTGGCCAGAGCAAGCAGAGACTGTTCGCTGCCAAGTAAGGGAAGGCTGATTAAACCTGTCAACAGGGCACCAAAACTGATGGTGTTGCCAAGGAAAGCACTACCCGTCTGCCAGTGGTCCCAAAAGGGCCGTGCTTTAATACGGTAGATTTTGTACATGTAATAGAGACCAATCAAACCACTGATAGCACCGAGTACACCGGACGCTGTGGCGAGGAAATTAAATAGGCCATTATCGAATATTGAGAAAAAACCGTAGGCCATCAAGAAAGTGTAAAACGCGGAGACCCCGGCAATTTCCCGACTTAAAGGCGATAGGCGCAGATTATTAAAACCCCGGTAAAAGCGATGGGGCTTGCCCAGGTGCATGTTCAGCTTGAACAGGCCGTAAGTGAGCATGACAAACATAATGCCGAGCAGGGGAAGTTTAATAGCAGTACTACTTAACGGCGCCAGGGCATCGAAATTAAACAGCCCAGCGCTGATAATAATTAAGAAGGCACCGAGCACAGCCTGAGTGCTGAGGGTGAAAATAACGTGAGCGCTCTCGTGAGAGGTCAGCAGTTTGCGCCAGTTCCAGTGTTTCTTTTCACCGTGCTTTTTATCGACCTTGGGCTTAAAAATGCCGACGCTATCGTCTTTGTGATATTTCAGCGGCATCGAGTCGGTGCGCGTCATTTCCCGCTGGGTCGAGCGAGTTTGCTGAAAGCGGATATTGGGCTGGGTGATGTCGGTGGTGGGGAAGCCGGGAATCGCCGTCTTCGCCTCGATGCGGTTCTCGGGAATGTTTTCGATGACACCGAAGTCCAGAGCATTGCCCAGGCAGGCAGATACGCAGGCCGGCTTCAAGCCGACTTCTAAACGGTCGACACACATATTGCATTTGGTGACTTCGCCTTTCACCGGGTCGAGCTGGGGCGCGTTGTAGGGACAAACCCAGGTGCAATAGCCGCAGCCAAAACAAATGTCGGGGTCTTGCAGCACCGCGCCGTATTCGGCGTATTTGGTATAGGCCCGTGTGGGGCAGCCTTTTAAACACACCGGGTCATCACAGTGGTTGCAGGCCATGGAAATATTGATGCGCTGGTAGTCGGGGTAGGTGCCGCCCTCGACAAAACCCACCGAGCGAAAGGCGATGTGGGCGGGGTTGTCGTTCTTTTCACTACAGGCGGCTTCGCAGGCGTGGCAGCCAATGCAGTTATCGGCGTTGAGGAAAAACCCGTGCTGCTTGTAGCGGTTGGGGTTGTCGCCAATACCCGGGTCGCCATTGATATTTAAACTTTGGCAGTGCAGCTCGCTGTCTTCATTGACCAGATCAATGAGATTGCCGTACTGGTTCACGGCCTTGGTTTCTTTATCCCAAAGGAAGCTGTATTCGGGTTCGTCACTGCGTACATCTAGCATATGGGCTTTGAAACCTTAAAGTTGATCGTCGTTATTAACAGCATAAAAATAAGAGCAGGGTGCTTAAAATGCCCGGCGCTCGCGACTCATTTGCGCGGCTGCTTCCTGGTCGGCAATGGGTTCGACTGTCACTGCTGACTGCTTATAAGCAGGCTGGCGTGAATAGGGGTCGAGCAAGCCGAGGGTTAAGCGGTTAACACAGTCGAAAAAGTGGAAGGGGATAAACACCATATCTTTTGGCACCCGCTGAGTGCACATGGCCATGACGATGGCATCGCCCCGGCGAGATACACAGCGCACATAATCCTGATGTTGAATACCCAATTCGCGGGCGGCATCGGGGTTAATCTCCATAAAGGGGATGGGGCTGTATTTGTTGTTGTTGCCGATTTTTCCGGTCTTGGTGCGAGTGTGAAAGTGCTCGACCAGCCGACCGGTGTTCAACCAGTAGGGGTATTTCTCATCGGGTACTTCGTTATTGTCGATAAAGGGCAGGGGCACCAGTTTGGCCATGCCATCGGCAAAGCTGAAGGTGCCATCTTCGGTATACAGGCGCTTGCCACCTTTCACCGGGGCTTCACCGCGCTCGGCCTCTTCGGCGGTGTAGGGCCATTGAATGCCGCGCTTTTCTTCAATCAGGTCGTGGCTCATGCCAGTCATATCGAGCAGGCGACCCTTTGACAGAGGCTTCATTTCCTCGAATACATCGCAGGGCTTATCGGGGAAGCTCATATTGGCCGCTTGTTCAAAGCGCTTCGACAGCTCGTTAAAAATGGCCAAATCTGATTTTGACTCACCCGGCGCATCGGTGGCCTTGCGGACGATATTGACGCGGCGCTCGGTATTGGTGAACACGCCTTCTTTCTCGGCCCAGGTGGCAGCGGGCAAATAGAGGTGGGCGTACTGCACGGTTTCGACATCGGCGTAGGAGTCCTGCACCACGAGGAAGTCGAGCTTCTCCAGGGTCTTACGGATGCGTGCGGTATTGGGCAGTGAGGTCATGGGGTTGGTAGCCACCAGCCACAGGCCCTTGATCTCACCCAGCTCAATGGCGGGGAAAATATCGGTTTCGGCGAGACCGCGTTTTTTCGGGAAAAACTCCGGATCGACATTCCAGTATTTGGCGATGTCGTCTCTGTCCTGGGGGTTCTCCAAGGCGCGATAGCCGGGCAGGCCGGAGCAGGATGACCACTCCCGCGTGCCCATGGCATTGCACTGGCCGGTAATCGACAGGCTGGTGCCACCGGGCTTGCCGATATTGCCGGTGAGCAAATTAATGTTGTTGATACCGACCACACCATCGGAGCCGTGCATGCTTTGGTTAATACCCATGGTCCAGATGCTCATGGCGGCGTCGGCCTTGGCGTAAATGCGCGCTACGTTGCGAATGGTGTCAGCATCGATACCGCACACTTTTGAGGCACTGTCGGGGTCAAATTTGGCCACTTCGCGCTCAAGTTGCTCAAGGCCCACGGTGTTGGCTTCGATATAGGCGCGGTCTTCCAGGCCCTCGTCTAGAATCACGTGCATGAGTGCGTTTTGCAGCACCACGTCGGTACCGGGGGTAACGGCGAGGTGAATATCGGCATTTTGCGCCAGCATGGTGACCCGGGGGTCGACCACGATCAGCGGAAAGTGGCGTTTTTCCTGAGCCTCTTTCATGCGCCAGTAAATAATCGGGTGTTGCTCGGGCAGGTTCGAACCCCAGGCCATCAATACATCGGTGTGGTCGAAGTCTTCGTAACTACCCGGAGGGCCGTCGGAGCCGAAAGAGCGCTTATAGCCCGAAACCGCAGAGGCCATACACAGGGTGGTGTTGCCGTCGTAATTATTGGTGCCTATCACGCCACGAGTTAGTTTGCCGAGTGTGTAGAATTCCTCGGTCAGCAATTGCCCGGTGGAGACAATGGCAAAAGAGTCGCGGCCATGTTTTTGCTGAATATCGCGGATTTTATCCGCCATAGTATCCAGGGCCTTATCCCAGCTGGTGACTTGGTAGCTCTCACCAATTTGCTCGCGCATAATCGGTTTGTCACCCCGGCCTGCAGAGTCAAATAGCTCGTGTTCGAAGATGCCCTTGACGCAAAGTTTGCCCCGGTTGACATCAGCACCGCCAACACCGCGCGAACCGACAATTTGTCCCTCGGCATTTTTGCCGATTTCCATGGCGCAGCCCACCGAACAATAGCCACAGGTGGCATAGGTCCACTCGGTGATCTTTTTGTCGACCATTTTGATGGGGTTTTTTGTATTGCGACCAAGGAGCATAAGGCTGGACCTTTAAAACCAAAGTAAAACAGAATAAAGCAAGTAATGTGCCAAGCTAGAGCCAGTATAGGCAAGTCGGTGCTGGGCAGTTGAAAGTGTAGACCCTCAACCGGCCCAGCACACCGTTAGCATCGCGCAGTTAGGGCAGTAGCAGCTGGTTTTTACTGACCAACACTACGTTACCACCAACGCGTAAGGCTGTGGCTTTATTGGCGTGATTGTCCATTTCAATGGCCAGCACACTGCGGCGAGTTTCGACGGTACCACGATCAATAATAAAGGTGTAAGTGCCCTCGCGAATAGCGTCATGGGAGCCGAGGTAGCCGGTAAAACAGGGCATGGCCGAGCCAATAGGCGGGTCTTCGTGTACGCCAATACTCGGGCCTAATAGGCGGGCGTGGAAGTCGCTGTCATGGTTGTCCGTTTTATTGCTGAATACCAGTATTTCCTGAGCGGCCATAGCGGGTGCACTGGATTGGCTCCAGGCCTTCATGTCAAAGCGCGCCTTGCGCACGGCGGCCTGAGAGGCCAGGGGCAGAATTAAATAGGGTAGATCAATGGACACCAGGCGGGTTTGAAAGGTGTGGGTGTCGATATCACTTTCGTCAATGGACAGCAGGGCAGCGAGTTCGCTGGCACGGGGCGTATAGCGGTCGATTACCGGGTCGCTGGTCAAGGCGAACTGTACAAACAGCGGCTCGCCTTCGCGTTGCTCGATGTTAACGCTCAAGTCACCGGCTTTTTGCTTGAAGCAAACACTGGCTTTACCGTCGCTGAGTGTAATCAAGCCGTCTTCGACCAGTGCTTTGGCGGTGGCGAGAACCGGGTGGCCAGCAAAACTAATTTCTTTAAGGGGTGTAAAGATGCGCAGTTTAAAGTGATTGTCCTGTTCGCCGGGGCTGACAAATACGGTTTCAGACAGGTTTAATTCTCGCGCGATCAGCGACATTTGCTCATCGTCAATGTTAGCTGCAGCGGGGAACACGGCAATCTGCGCGCCCTGAAAGACGCTTTGCGTAAAAACATCGGCCGTGTAATAAGTAAAACTCATAACAATATCCTTGGCTTAGCCGGCAACCAGCACGTTGCCGTCGGCAATTTTGACGGGGAAGGTAGCAATTGAGACGCTATCGTCTTCAAAACACTGCCCGGTGAGCAAGTTAAAGTGCTCTTTTAAGACAGGGGATGCCACGGCAAGTTGTTCGCCGATACTACAGAGTATGCCCCGGGCCAGCACATTGGCCTCACTGAAAGGGTCAAAGTTGCTGATCGCGTAGACCGCATCGTTGGCGCTGGTGCGAAACAGGGCGATTTGTGTCTCTTCGGGGCTGTCGGCGTGCAGCAGTGCGGCTACACCGGCATTGAGTGGCAGGTCTTGCAAGGCGCAAATACTGGTCCAATTCTGGTCTGCTGTCACGTCTTCTTCCTGTGCTTGTTTAGTGAGGTCATTCATGCGGTTACGGGCTCCCTTTCGTCTTTGCGAGCGGGGCGAATTTGCTCGCGCTCTTCGACGAAGACAACATTGCTATCGCCTTTGTTGCTGTTAATGAAGGGGCGGAACATCAGTAGTTTTTCTTCATCGTCGATGGTGGTTTTCCACTCGCACTGGTAGGTGTCGATCACCTTGGCCATTTCGGCTTCGAGTTTTTCGCAAATGCCCAGCGAGTCGTCGATAATCACTTCGCGCAAATAGTCGATGCCGCCTTCCATGTTGTCCATCCAGGTGGAGGTGCGCTGCAGGCGGTCGGCCGTTTGTACATAGAACATCATAAAGCGGTCGGTGTATTTGATCAGAGTTTCTTTATCTAAGTCGGTAGCGAAAAGGTCGGCGTGGCGCGGGCGCATGCCGCCGTTGCCGCAGACATACATATTCCAGCCGGTTTCGGTGGCGATGATGCCGACATCTTTACTCTGTGCTTCAGCACATTCACGGGTACAGCCGGAAACGGCAGACTTGAGCTTGTGGGGTGAGCGCAGGCCTTTGTAGCGGTGCTCGATTTCCAGCGCCAGAGCGACACTGTCATTCTGGCCGTAGCGGCACCAGGTGCTGCCGACACAGGACTTCACCGTGCGCAGAGATTTGCCGTAGGCGTGGCCCGTTTCAAAGCCGGCATCAATCAGCTCTTTCCAGATGGCGGGTAGTTGTTCGAGTCGAGCGCCAAACAAGTCGACGCGCTGCCCGCCGGTGAGCTTGGTGTAGAGATTGTATTTCTTGCCCACTTCACCGAGCACGATCAGTTTCTCGGGGGTGATTTCACCACCGGCAATGCGCGGCACAACGGAGTAGGTGCCGTCTTTTTGCATGTTGCCCAGATAACGATCGTTGGTGTCCTGCAGGGCGACGTGCTCGGGTTCGAGTACGTAGTCATTCCAGCAGGAGGCCAGAATAGAGGCAATGGCGGGCTTACAGACTTCACAGCCGTAGCCATTACCGTGCTGGGCTAACAGGTCGCTAAAGGTTTTGATTTCGCCGACACGCACCAGGTGGTAAAGCTCCTGGCGTGTGTGGGGGAAGTGCTCGCAAATATCGGTGTTGACCTCGAGCCCCATTTTTTCGAGTTCGCTATTCAATACCTGGCCGACCAGAGTTTTACAACCGCCACAGCTGGTGCCGGCATTAGTGGCCAGAGTCAGATCACCCAGTACCGTGGCACCATCGGAAATAGCCTGGCAGAGCTGGCCCTTGGTGACGTCGTTGCAAGAACAAATCTGTGCGCCGTCGGGCAGCATATCGACGCCCATGCCGGTGGCACCATTGCCATCGCGCTGGGGCAAAATCAAAGCATCGGGGAATTCCGGCAAGGGGATATCGTTCAAGGTCATTTGCAACAGGGTGCCATAGTCGGTGGCATCACCGACTAGTACTGCACCGAGCAGGCGGGTGCTATCTTCACTGACAACAATCTTTTTGTAGATCTCTTCGGTGCCGTTAACGTAAGTGTATTCTTTGGCGCCGGGGGTGTTGGCGTGGGCATCGCCGATACTGGCGACATCAATACCCATCAGCTTCAACTTGGTGCTCATATCGGCGCCGGTGAAGGCGTTGTCTTCGGCATTGAGATGGTCGGCGGCAACCTGAGCCATTTTGTATCCAGGGGCTACCAAACCGTAGATGCGGCCGCTCCACAGGGCGCATTCGCCAATAGCGTAAACGTCGGGGTCGGAGGTCTGGCACTGGTCGTTGACGACAATGCCGCCGCGCTCACCCAGTTCGAGCTTGGCGTCTCGGGCCAGGGCGTCCTGAGGGCGAATACCGGCTGAAAACAGCAGCATATCGGTTTCAATTTCCGAACCATCGGCAAAGCTCATTTTGTGGAAGCATTGCTCACCGTCGCCAATGTTTTGTGTATTCATACCGAGGTGGACTTTTACGCCCAGTTCTTCAATCTTCTGACGCAGCATGGCAGCGCCGCCATCGTCGACCTGCACGGCCATCAAGCGCGGTGCAAATTCAATAACGTGGGTTTCGAGGCCGAGATCAACCAGCGCTTTGGCAGCTTCAAGACCCAGTAAGCCACCGCCGATCACGGCGCCCACTTTGGCGTTTATAGCCGCTGCCTGCATGGCTTCAAGATCGTCAATAGTGCGATAGACAAAGCAGTTGTCGCGGTCGTGGCCGGGGATGGGCGGCACGAAGGGGAAGGAACCGGTGGCCAGCACCAGTTTGTCGTAGCCCAGTACTTCGCCTTTTTCCGACGTTACCGTTTTGGCATCGCGATCGATACTGACGGCTTTGTCGCCGAGGAGCACGCGAATACCGTGTTGCTCGTAATAACCGGGCTCGACTAAAGACAGGTCGTCGGCACTGCGGCCTGTGAAAAACTCCGAGAGGTGGACGCGGTCGTAAGCGATGCGGCTTTCTTCACAAAAAGTGGTCACTTCAAAGGCCGAGTATTGCGGGCTATTGACCATCGCTTCCAGGAACTTGTGGCCAACCATGCCGTTGCCGATAACAAGAACGCGCTGTTTATTACTCATGTAATTTCTAGTCCCTTTAAATGCTGTGTAAAGATAAATCAGAGGCTGTCGCACCAGACTCATAGAGTCGAT
>CAYWXW010000032.1:23375-26590 GCA_964462265.1 uncultured Porticoccaceae bacterium
CCCCGGGTTTGGCCTGGCCTGATAACCTTTGATTTAGAGTCACAGAAGCCCATACGCTGGTCAATAGAGTCAGAAGATACGGGCTTAAACCCCAAAAAAGGCTGCGCATGCCACGGCGCTTTTGATGATGAGGGTGCAGTCTTGTCTCGCAGTGGTAGTTTTTGGTGCGCGTGCTTTATAAGAGAGCGTTTTGTCCACAATTGGTGCGTGCTGGACGGTCGGTTCTTATCAGGCTTGTCTTGCGAAAGTTGATTTTGATAAAGCCTTTTAATGGGGCACAATGCGAACTTTCGAGCTCAGTTAGCTGGAGTTTTTTTCAATACTTGGGGTGGTTAGTGCAATGAGTGAGTTGGAACACCTGTTAGCGTGCAATAAACGCTGGGCGAAGGAAGTGCAAGATGAGAAGCCCAACTTTTTTAGTGATCTGTCTCAACAGCAGGCACCGGAGTATTTGTGGATAGGTTGCTCCGATAGCCGGGTGCCGGCCAATCAGATAACGGGCCTGTTGCCGGGTGAGGTTTTTGTGCACCGCAATATTGCCAATGTGGTGGTGCACTCCGATTTGAACTGCCTATCGGTGGTGCAGTACGCCGTTGAAGTGCTGAAGGTGAAGCACATTATTGTTTGCGGTCACTACGGTTGTGGTGGTGTAAAGGCGGCCATGGAGGATAAAGAACACGGTTTGATTGATAACTGGCTACGCCATATCCGCGATGTTTACCGTTTCCATCACAGCGATATTGACAGCTGCAAGAGCGATGAGGATAGACTCGATAGTCTTTGCGAAAAAAATGTCATCGAGCAGACGCTTAATGTTTGCAGCAGTACGGTGGTGCAAAGTGCCTGGAAAAAAGGCGCTGAACTCTCCGTTCACGGCTGGATTTATGCGGTGAAAGACGGCTTGATTCGCGATCTTAAGGTGGGCATGTCGGGGCTGGCTGATTTTGAAAAGGCCAGCCAATAAGCTGTTTAATGTGTCAGACGAGAAAACCGCTGCTCAGCAAAGGGCTAATTTAGCCAGTATATTTATCATCAACAGGGTGAGCCAAAAAAGTTCTTCAAAAAAACAGTGCTTGGTGTTGCGTTAAGGTAATGCGTTAAACGAGTGCGAATTTTCTTTGCAAATACTTGGCTGGTCTGGCCCAGGTTAGATTTTTTATCCCCCTTTGCTTAAAAATAAATCCGAATATTTTCTCACAGTAATTTGCTGAGTTTGGCCGCGTAGTCCGCTAAATAATCTTGTTCATTAAAGTGATGCTTGTCTATCTAGCGACCCTATCGACTTGCTGGGTGCGACAATATACCGCACTAAAAACCCCTGTTTTTACTGAACTTCTACTAATCTGCGGCTTTTTGTCGCAGGCCTGGCGTTTTTTCTCCTCCTATAATTCCCGTCTGTTTTTTCGTATTCGATAAATAGTTTACGCAGAAAAATTGTGCCAATTTTTATCGGCCAACAATTAAGGAGATATTTTTGAATAAGCGATTTTCCCACGCCGGACTTTTATTAGCCTCGGCTCTAGCGTGTAGTGCTTTTGCCGATGAGGCTGAAGTGCCTCAGCTTGAAGAAGTGACGGTGATCGGTACGCAGAGCGAGCCACTTACGCTGAACAGGCAGAATGATGCGGGCAGCAGGCTGGATCTGAGTATTTTGGAAACGCCTGCTAGCATTAATATCATCGATCAGGAAACGATGCGCGAACGTGGTTTTACCACTACCTTGCAAGCTCTCGATAGTGTGGTCGGGGTGCAGTCTGGGCAATGTTTCGGGCTCGTGTGTTTTTCAACGCGGGGCTTTGCGGGTACCACCAGTCTGCCCTTTTTGTTTAATGGCAATCGCTACCCCGGTTTGGCGATGTCCCCTCGTTCGACCTTTAACTATGAGCGCATTGAGGTCATTAAAGGCGCTTCATCTGTGCAACATGGCTTTGGTGCGACGACCGGCGCAGTCAATTATGTGACTAAAAAGGCTGATGGTCGGGAAGAAACTGAAGTTGCAGTGAGCATGGGGAGTTCGGACACCCAAAGCGTGGGCATCGGCAAGGGCGGGCGTTTGGATGAAGATACGGCCTACCGCATTGATGGTCATTTTGTCTCGGGCAACCAGGGATCCTACGGTTTCGTCGACGATACCAGCTATGAGGATTACCATCTCTCGGGGGAAATTGCGCATAATTTTAGTGACGATTTTAGTGCCGCGCTTAGTTTCGATAGCTTTAAAGATCAGGGCGAAGGTTATTTCGGCACCCCGGTGGTTAATGGCAAGATTGACGAGAGTGTCGATGAGAACAACTACAACGTTGGCGATGACCGCATATCCAAAAAAGTCTACTGGGCCAGTCTAAAGTTTGAATGGCAGATCGACGAGCAGTTAACCTTACGCAATGAAACCTACGCCAACAACGAAGACCGCTTGTGGCAAAACGCCGAAAGCTATAGCTATAACGCGGGCACGGGCTTGGTTGACCGCAGTAGCTTTCTGCACATTACTCACGACCAGCGCATTTATGGCAACCGCACTGACCTGATTTTAAAGCATGTTATTGGCGGTATGCCTAACCGTTTGTTGGTGGGCTTTGACTATTCCTACAACCGCCACCAACGGGACAATAACTCACCTTACGGTGGTGCTGACACGGTCGATTTTGCGAATCCGGTGTCTGGGGTCTTTTTCTCGCCAGACCCCTTTAGCTCTCAGCGGCGTAGCGAAGTGAAGAGCAAAGGCTATTACCTTGAGGATTTTCTTGAGCTGACGGACGCGTTCAGTTTGTCTTTGGCACTGCGCCACGATGTCTCGGATCTCGATTCCTTTGATTTGCGTGCCGACAGTGACTTCTCCAAACACTATTCGGCTAACTCCTGGCGTATTGGCGGAATATACCAATTCAATGAGAGTGTTAGTGCCTACGCACAAATCGGTCGCGCTTTCGAGCCGCCCAGCCAGATCGTGACTTTAGCTGAGTCGCGTAAGGAATTTGAACTGACTGAGTCGCGTCAGACTGAAATCGGTCTCAAAGGTATTTTTGCCGAGGGTAGAGTGGAAGCTACCATGGCTTTGTTCGATATCACTCGCAGCAACATCCTTACGCGCGACCCGATAGACCCCAGTAAGCGTTCGCAAATTGGTGAGCAGTCATCGGAAGGTGTCGAGCTTGAATTGGCTTATCACCCCAGTGAGAATTGGTCTATTCATGCCAACATGTCATTGATTGACG
>CAYWXW010000032.1:26666-27030 GCA_964462265.1 uncultured Porticoccaceae bacterium
CACTATGTTGACGAGCGCGCGGCCAATCGTGGCAACACGGTATTTATGGATAGCTACACCACGGTAGATGCCTATGTCGGGCGTAAGGTTGGCCCCGGTGAATTGACACTACATCTACGCAATATTACAGACGAAGTCTACGCCAATCACTCCTATGGTGACGGTCAATTTATGCTGGGTGAAGCCCGTGGTTTTACGCTGAGCTGGTATGTCAAATACTAAGCAGTGCTTTGATACGCGACCGGAGTTTAGGTCGTGCATCAGGCTGGCTATACCCGCCCCCAAGCGGGCTGGTGTAGCGTGAATAGAGCTAGAGCCGTTCTGCTGTACTCACTACTCATCAGCCTTGTCTTAGTTGGCTATT
>CAYWXW010000032.1:27040-28131 GCA_964462265.1 uncultured Porticoccaceae bacterium
CCAGTATTTTTAGGCGCTGATAGTCCTGCGGGCAAAGGGGCAATGGCTCCACGTTTGAGTATGGCAGGGCAAAGGCTTTATATGACATGGCTGGAGCCTGACGAGAAGACACAAGCCAATAGTCAGGCTGGACTGTGGCATCTTAAATGGGCGCGCTGGCTGCCAGAACGGCAAGCCTGGACACCTGCCATCAGTATTTATTCATCGACCAGGCTATTTGTGAATTGGGCCGATGCGCCCTCCATGATCGCCCTTAGTGACAATGAGTTTTATGCCCATTGGTTGGAAAAAAACCGCCCTGATACGCCCTATGCCTATGATATTCAGTTGGCCCACTCAGATGATGGTGGCGACCACTGGCAGAATCTAGGCCGAATTGATAGAGCCCAGGGTGCCCACCAGCAATCTTACGATGGTTTTCTTACTTTTCTACCCGAGGGGGACGATGCGCGGGCTTTCTGGATTAGTGCCCGAGCTAATGATTCCTCTAAAGCCGATGCATCTGGGGCTACAAAGCCGCGTATGACTTTGCAAACAAGATTGTTGGGCGGTGGCGAAGGGGACGAAAGTGCCGCACTAGAACTGGATGGTGATGTTTGCAGTTGCTGTACCACTACCGCCGTTCAATCGGGGGCGGGGGCCATGGTGTTTTACCGTGACCACAACCCTGAGCAAATCCGCGATACGTACTATGTGCGTCTACAGCAGGGGCAATGGTCGGCCTCTAAAGCCTTGCAAAACGAGGGCTGGGAAATTCATGGCTGCCCTGTGAATGGGGCAAAAGCGGCGGGCAATGGCGAAAGAGTGGCGGTGGTTTGGTACAGCGGCGCGGGGGGCAAGCCTCGCGTAAGGCTGGCTTGGTCCCACGATGGCAGTGAGCATTTCGGCGAACCGATTAATATCGACGGTATTTCACCAGCAGGGCCTGTGGGGCGATTAGGCCTTGCCATGACCCCTCAGGGCGAGGCTATTGTGAGTTGGGTGGCTCAGCTGGGTTCTGACAATACCGCCAGTTTGCTGTTGCGCCGGGTTGGTGAAGGCGGGGCCTTGGGCGATTACTTTAAAGTGGCTGAGATTAACGCAGATCGGGC